>CAYUYB010000141.1:0-7093 GCA_964449025.1 uncultured Desulfobacteraceae bacterium | reverse complement strand
AAGTCTTCCGTCTGCCGGCTTCTTCCGTGCATAACGCGGATGGCGCGCTCCAGGGTCCAGATCTTTTGGCCGATTCGCATAGTGTCGGCAAACGAGTCCTTCTTTCCCGTAACAGCTCTGTAGTACATGCTTTCCAACTCGGGGGTATCATTGCCCAGTTCGGGAAGGAACATCTCGCAGAAGGCCATGGATTCGTTCCAGAAGGACGAATAGTGACGGCTCCAGGCTACCTGTTTGGCTTTATGCGGGGAATAGATGCCGGTCTTCCAGGCCTCTTCACCCTTCCAGGCATAGTTGAACATGAACATATCGTCGGTGTACGGGATGGTTTTCTTGGACAGCTTCTCCAGAGATTTCTCCAGGGGTGTGCCGTCGCGGGGGGCGCCCATGGGGGCCATGAAACCATGCCAGGCAGGGTCTCCCGCTCCGAGAATGTAGGCGTAAGCCCATTCCACCCAGGGCATTGTCCAGTGGCTTGTAGCTCCCCACGCGGGAAGACGCAAGGCGCCGCTGTCCCTGTCGGCTTCGAGCCGTCCCCATTTCTGCGCTGCCCGGACACAGCCCTCGGCCAGAGCATCGCCAATCCCTTCTCGCCGGGCAATCGCGTCCAGCAGGGCAAGGCGAAAACTCAGTTCACCCCACTGGTCCATGGGCAAAGGCGCCGAGTCGATCTGTTTTCCCGGACCCAGCATCCCCTGCTCGTGAAGGTACTGGAGGTACCAGCCAAGGCCGGAGTCTGTTGGCACCTTTCCATGGAACAACTCCGGCGCGCCGGGAATATCGATTGAAAATGCGTGAAAATGGGCCGACCAACTGCTGAGTCCATATTTTATCAAGGCCTCGGCGGCCCGGTCTTGGACCGTCGGGTTCGGGTTGCTGAAGAACCAGCCCTGATCAGCGCACATGGTTTCGCCGCCATAATAGTTGCTTCTGCGCCGGTCGCCGCGCAGGCAAGGCATGCAGGATGCCTCCCCGGGTTGGGTCGGGGAAAAACTGGGTGATTGCATGTGGTGGAGTCTGGCATCCAGGACGCCTTTGGGGTCCGAGATCTGAACGCCTCCTGTCCCGGTTACGCTGATAGCTTTTAAATTCTTAGCGCCGAAGACCGCGCCGTGCCCGCCTATCCGCGCGCTGACCCCGCTGCCATGAATCAGGGCGGCGAGTCTTGACCTGGCCTCGCCCACCGGACCAATGCAGAGGATCTGCGGGCGGCTGGTGGTATAGGTACTCCCGATCTGTTGCCATTCTTCGCCGAAGCGGATTTTTCCGCCAACCATTGAGGTAATTCTGTTCTGCGTCTGCCAGGTATCCAGGCCCCAAAGTTCTTTGGCATCTTCGATCTTCACCTGGTCATTTATGATGTTGATCCATACCGGCTTGTCGGCCTTGCCTTCCACCACGACTCCATCCCAACCGGCAAGCTTCATCATGGTGCCGAAACGGCCGCCTAAATTGCCCCGCCAGAATTCGCAGGTAGGAAACGTCTCCGGAGATAGCCCGCAAATGTTGGTCCTTCCCGACCCCGGAACGCCGGTAGCCGCTAAAGGACCGACCATAATGGGAAGGACATTCCGGGGATCGTAAGGATCTTTCAGATCCCATTCACCCGGAGCGACCGCCAGATCCCAGAAGATGGCCGTTCCCATTCCGTAGCCACCCCCGAACTCCTCGTATTTGGCGGTATCGATGGTGCTGATTGATTTGGATGTAAGATCAACTCTTAGTATTTTCCCGGTATATCCGCCTGACATAATGTTTTCCTCCCCATTCCTGTTTTGTCGTTGGGTTTTCTTCAAATATTGACGGCATGACTTTTTTCCTTGGAGGTGGAGCAAGATCAACGTCATACCCCTCAACGTCCTTTTGCGGAGGAGGTTCATGCACCAGCTTCAGCGCATTGGCCGGGCAGATATCGACACATGCCTGATGCCCGTCGGGCCCTCCCTTTTTGCTCCAGTATGGTGTATCAATGCACAGGTCGCATTTTATGGCTATATTTTTCACAAAATTCCAGATTGTCCGGTGGGGTTTATGCGGGCAGGATTCGATACAGCGGCCGCATCCGATACATTTATTTTCATCGATTCTCCTGACATTGCCGTTGGCCATATCCACATGACAGGCGCCTGTCGGGCAATTCTGCACGCACAACGGAGTGACGCATTGCCTGCATACCGACATGATGATGTCGTAGGGGTACTTGGTGAAGGATGGGGCATCGCGAATTATCTGGATTCTCGAGAGAGAGGGATTTGCCACCCCCTCATGGGCCATGGAGCAGGCAAACATGCAACTCTGGCAGCCTAGACACAGCCGGCTGTCATGAACAATATAGCCGGTTGATGGCTCATAGGATGGTGCCGCTGCCGCAGATTCAGAGGCGCATACCCCCAATGTGCCGGCCGCGATCGCGGCGCCGGCACTTACCAGGAAATCGCGTCTTGAAACCGGTTCTTTATTGCTTTGGGGTTTCTTGGATTCAGCCATATATGCAGTCTCCTTATTTAGATACTATAAAGATTCTCAATTAGTTTTCGTTATCCAATGTGTACTTAATAGAGTCATTATTTGTGGACGAAGCTTTCATCTGTCAGTTTTCAGCAATTAGCTAAGGCTCCAAAGCATTTTGCTAATAGCTATACGCTGAAGGCTGATTGCTTTCATCCAAAAACTTCAGTTTTTGGATGAGTAGTATCTAACACTTCCCTAGTGCTTTAAGGACCTTGTCCGGCGTGACCGGCGGTTCGATCCACTTTCCTATGGCGTTGGCTACGGCGCATACAGGAAGCAGAGGAGCGGCCATGCAGTGGCTGATGCCGGATGCGCCATAGCAGGCGTTCCCGCTTCGGGTTTCCACGGCGTATGTATCGATCGGCCCCAGGTCCAGGATAGTGGGCTTCTTGTACTCGAACATGTTCGTGCTGAGTTTTACGCCCGTTGCCTTATCGTAAATAAACTCTTCCATTAAACCCCCTCCATGGCTTAAAAACATCGCCTGGTGCAATTGCCCTTCAAACGATGTTAACCTCAGCACCTTGCCGGGATCGCAGACAACGACATATTTAGTGACCTCCGTCTCGCCGGTTTCGGGATCCACCGCCACTTCGCAGAAACTCGTATTCATGACATCCAATATATGTCCGCCTTTATGCCAGGTCGTTTCCGGAGGCCTGCCAAAGAATGTCGCGGCGATATCCAGATCATGATCGCCGAACCCTTCATCTGCGATAAACTTTCCAAAAGGGTAGGCCTTGCTCGGATCGGACTTCAGGTAAACCATCGTGTCCTTTGTATCAAGGTCTTGGGGCCTGGCCTTAAACGTTTTAGCGGCCAATTCCAGGAGAAGTTTTTTGCATTTCACGGCCGCTTCTTTCATTACCCAGGAGGATGCTGACGTACCGTCGCTGCCTCCTCCTACAGGAGTGAAGAGCGCCTTATCGTCATAGAGGAGGATCACATCTTCAACCTTTGCTCCCAGCTCTTCGGCGACAACCAAGGCACAGGCATCTGCAGCGTATGTGCCGGTCCAGGGACCCTTAAGCGGTATGTACACTTTGCTGTCCGCCTGAATGGTCACCGTAGCGGTGTATGGTTGTTGGGCGTGCCGGGGCGACATAGCGTATCGGAAGCTCAAGCCGTGCATCCTGCCGTCCGGGAGTTTTCTGGTCCCGGCCGGATGCCACTTCCAGTCCATGGCCTTTTTGCCTTTTTCCACGCACATCCGCAAGCTGGGAGGAATGCCGGGATCCTGCTGGGAGGAAAGTCCGTGAACATTCTTGAGCGCCACATCTATGACATCCATACCCAGTTTTTCCGCCACAATCTGTTCGGCAATGGTCATGGAGTCCCAGTTATACGGGGAGGTCTGGCTGAGGGTATAACGGCCCGAATTGGTGTGCACTGACTGGAAGCGACTCTTTTGATTCACGCATCGGGTTGTATTGAAAGGGCTGAACTGTGCCTCGAACCCTCCCATCGCTGAGGCGGTTTCTTCCGGGGCTCCCGCATCTCCGATAGTGGTTTCTTCGACTGCAATAATGGTTCCGTCGTTCTTGAAACCGATTTTTGTATGGGAATATCGCTGGGGATTGCCAGGATAGTAATCGTTTTGCCTTTCGTTTACGCATCGGACGGGCCGTCCCGTCCTTTTAGCCAGCAAGGGCGTAATAAGCTGGGAGCGGCGGATGATCCAGTCGCAATATTTGCCCCCCTGAAACAGGGTCCCGCGCTTGAGCTTGTCAAAGGTGAGATTGTATAGTGGGAGAAGTTGAAACGCGCCCCAGGTCGGACTTATTCCCTCGATATATAGGGTGGGTCCTTCGGATCCCCAGGGATCCTGCGCCCACCACGCGACGCTCCCGTTCGGATTGGGTATATGAGAAGCCATACGGGAATGGAACCAGTCGAATTCGACGACATGTTCGGATTGCTTGAAACCGGCTTCAACATCCCCGGTAGAGAAATTCGATACCAGGCCTTTAGGGTCATGCCTGATGATGGGTGCGCCGGGTTTTAGTCCGTCCGGAGCATCCACAATGGATGGCAGGACATCCCATTTCACCTCGATCAGTTTCAGCGCCTCATCGCAGATCTCCGGAGTTACGGCTACAACAACCGCGCCTATCTCTTCGTCTTCAGTTTCCGCTTCACCGGGGAGCAGGGGGCCATGGATGCCGGCCATTGTCCAGACCGGCGGATTGGTCAGGCCCGGGTTTATGGACAGGACGTCCGGATCATCCCAGGTAACGATATCTACCACGCCCTCCAGTGCCTTTGCCTTACTGATATCCATGCTTTTAATCTTGGCGCGACCATAGGGGCTTCTGAGGAATTTGGCGTGGAGCATGTCGGGAACGACAAAATCGCACCCGTATTTGGCCCTTCCTGTGGCTATAGTATAGGACAACCTGCCGGGTACGTTGGCTCGGCCGACAGCCTTGAATTCTGTTCTCTGACCGTTACTGCCTGCAATGTCTGCCATATTGTCGCCTCACATCATAAGAACCAGCCTTTTTATGTCCGGAGTATATAGGATTGAATCATGTATGTCAAAAAGAACTGTCACCTGATTAATTTAGAGATTCTAGGCAAGATGGAGCGTATTCCAATTCGGATTGGACTAAGCTATCCAATTGTTACTACTATAAATTCGATCAGAAAACGACCCTTTTTCACCCTCAAAAGCATGCTTCTGGTATTAAAACGATAGCTCTAAGTGAGAAGATGGGAACGATCCCAAGATCGTGGAAGTACTACTTTGTTGACGGAATCTACCCAAAACAGCTTTGAGCAGAAATGGGTACAAGCGAAGGCTGGCCTGAGCGAGAGGATTTGGATGCGCCGAAGGCGCGCACAAGCCCCTTTGACTATGCTCTGTTGTCCTGAAAGGGGAGACAAATAGTGAATGGCGTATAGGTCTAAGTATCCAGGGGATTGAAGAAGGCATTGCGGAAAAGGGCCATTCTTGGATTATACTAATGCCAAAAGAAAGGCGCTTCAAAGAATATGATGAAGCGCCCTTTTTTATCTATTTATCTCTATTAAGGATAATTTAGATAGTTTTAACATTTGTTGCAGACGGGCCTTTGGGGCCTTGTTCTATATCAAAGGTGACCTGATCACCTTCATCAAGACTCTTGAATCCGTTTGAAACTATTCCTGAATGATGAACAAATACATCAGGACCGTTCTGCTGTTCAATAAAACCGAAACCTTTTCGGTCATTGAACCACTTTACTGTTCCATTACTCATGGTGACATCCTCCTTCCAAAAAATTTCAAGTTTCAATACGCAAGGATGCCACTATAAAAAGTAATTTCCTTCAGAATGAAACAGGTTCACCATTGAAGGTAAACCATTATTGATAAGAGCAAGTTAGTTCATCAGGGATTAAAAGTCAAGACAAATTATTAAAAAATTAAAAATAAATTAAATTTAATCAGTAATAGTTAGATATTATTGACAAATCAAGGTTTTTGCTAATTAAAGAAATAAAAACTTGACTTATATATTTAGATAAAATAAAATATGTTCATTTCTATAAGAATTATAATTACTTACTAAGAATATTTTAGAATTGTTATCCTTTTACCAGGTTTTAGGGACAACGAGATAAGAGGAAGATATAACCCGACGCATGCCATACGAACTCTGCCGGCCGCCCCTTTGAAATAGAAGGCCTCCATCTTTTCGGGATGAAAATCCGTTGCTTTTTAAATTGTGGTTGATATCGGCAAGAATGCCTCGCTTTTTTATGGGGTATGCAATTCCGGAGTATCTACAATATCTTAGATCCGGGGGGAAACAATGACTGAGAAGAACGGCAAAACACCCAGGAAAAGCGTGAGGCCAAAAAGAAAGGACCCCGCAAAAGACTTCGAGCTTCTCAGTGAAAAGTTCAAGGGGAAAAAGCCTGTGCGTTACAGCATGTCAGGATCATTTAAGGAGGATGACGTGATTGATCATAGTACCTTTGGTAAAGGGATCGTGATCAGCACTTCATATAAAAAAATGGACGTAGTTTTTCCCGATAAACTTCGCATACTTGTTTGCAACAGGTAGATAGGGATGCGATTACTGTTTGTTCCAGCCGAAATATGCATGGAACAACAAATAAGAGTAAAAGGCATTTCAAGGTAAAGACATCATAACTCATGGAAAAATGAAGATGGACGACAGCATTTTGGTGGCAGATTTATATTTCATTGATATACAAGGAGAATTTTTATGAGGATATTATTGGTTTATCCGGAATATCCGGACACTTTCTGGGGTTTTAAACACGCCCTGAAATTTATCCGGAAGAAGGCGGCCTTGCCCCCATTAGGTCTTCTGACAATCGGAGCTATGTTACCTGAAGAATGGGCCAAGAGGCTGGTTGATATGAACGTGACCAGGCTTACGGATAAGGATCTTGCCTGGGCTGATTACGTTTTTATCAGCGGCATGTCAATCCAGAGGACATCGGCTCATGAAACAGTTGCCCGATGCAAGAAAGCGGGTCTGAAGATCATCGCAGGCGGGCCATTATTTACCATCGAATATGATCAATTTGATGATGTTGACCATTTTGTGCTGAATGAAGCCGAATTG
>CAYUYB010000140.1:0-7121 GCA_964449025.1 uncultured Desulfobacteraceae bacterium | reverse complement strand
AGCAGGAAGTCCCATACCTCCTGAACCGGTGCTTTCAAAGTGAATTTTCCTTCAACGAGCATTTTTAGATTCCTCCTCTCTTTCTTTGGTGACTATGGCGTACGGGTCTGTGCATTTCTTGGTTTAATATCGGATATCTCAAATTTATGATCGCGGCCTGGCCCCCGGGTGGGAAGAGCAATGGTATCAGAAACCTCTCCCGGTTTACCTGGGTGATTACCGCGGAAGCATATATAGTGGTGCCTAGCTCTGTATAGGGCACACTCCTTACACGGGCCGCCGGAGAATGGACATACCCTCTTTGTCTTGGCCACTGACAATTTTCTCCACCTCTATTCCCTTATAGCAATGAAATTATCCGACTATGACTTGCCAGTAGGGCTCAGGTTTTTGGTTGCTTAAGGCCCTTCCCAATGATTCATTGGTCTCAGTCAATCCGGACGCTCTACAAATACATTGTAACGCACCACGCCTGATATTCCGGTCGGGAGATTCAAATCGTAAGGGTAATAACCCCGACCACTAGAGTCACTATGGCAACATTAATAGCTGCTCTTGTTTACATGAAATACAATGTTACTGACTGGTAAGTAACATTACAACTTAAAGGATAATTACCCCATTTTGTCAACACTTTTCAGGCCTAAACACCCGGCTTTGACCTTCACTCCTTCATACATCACTATCAAAGAGATTGATGAATCTGTCTGCTATCTGCGCTGCGTGAGGCTGCCATCAGGACGCCTCCAGCGGTATGAAGTACCTGGGATTACGGGAGGTGAAGCCCCGGCCCAAATCCCCGTCTCTGCCATATCTCACATCAGGTATATTCCACGGCTCGCCCTTCTCCTTCTGGCGGGCCAGAATTTCAGGCATTGAAATGTAAGGCCATACCTCTAAAACTTTTTTGACCATATCATAGGCCTTATTAACCCCTATGCTATTCATCTTTTCAAAGGGCCCCATTGACCAGCGCAGGCCTACCTTTGCGCCCAGTTCCGTATCGGCTACGTCTGAAACGCCTTCCTGGACAAGGGAAGAAGCACTAAAAAAGACCACGGCCAGAAGCCTTTCCACTATTGGCCTGATCTTATTCTCATCCAGGTCTCCTTCAAGGAGCCACGGCTTACCGGTCTGAGCCTGCTCTCTTAACCTGTTGGATGGTTCGTAAAAAGCACCGAGTTTTTGGCCAAGGCCTAAGGCGGCGTAAAAGGCCGTGCGCACGATGGTTATATTCATCAGTTCAAAGGGCCCCATACCCAATCCCAGAGACTCTTTCCCGGCCTTTTCGATGGTAGCGATATTCGCGGTTCCCTCTTCAAGCATGCGCGTCGCCTCATTCAGCCAAGGTACAAAATAGCGGTTTACGCCGAACCCGGCCGAGTCTTTTACCACTATACCGGTCTTTCCGGTGAGCTGTGCGAAGAACTTGCCGGCCTCTAAGGTTTCCTTTGATGTCCTCGAACCAGGCACAATCTCCACAAGTCTGTTTTTGGCCGGATGATAGAAAAAGTGAAGGCCCAGAAAACGTTCAGGCCGATTCAAGGCATTGGCCATATCGTCGATGGAAAATGAGGAGGTGTTTGATGCGATGATTGTCTCGGGATTACATATCTCGTCAAGTTTCCGGAAGACCTCCTTTTTCACAGCCATGTCCTCCCACACAGTTTCGATGACCAGGTCACAATCGCTGACCTCCGATATATCTGTTGTCCCATATATGCGACCAAGGATCTCGCCAACCTGGTCAGGTTGAATGATATTCCTTCCCACGGCCTGCTGGAGTGTCTTTCTTATAACATTCAGGGCATTCTCCAGGATTTCGGGTCTGAGATCCACCACAACCACAGAAAGGCCCTCTTGAGCCATCTTCTGTGCGAGCCCGCTACCCATATTGCCCGAACCTACAATCCCAATCCTCTTCATCTTTAAAGCCTCCTTATCTCCATCTGAGTATAAGGGAATCAATTGTCTATTTCGGCAGATCCTCCGGTGATTTCCAGTCCTTCATATCATGCATCCAGGGCGCCCTTTCAACAAATACATCATGGGCAAGCGGAACCGGAGGATGTGACATCCACTTTGGATCAAACTCATTCTTAACCCTCAGCATAAAAGTATGATAATTGGGACCGTATTTGGGGCCCGTCAGGTACATGGGCTGATGGGGACCTAACAATGATGTATAGTACCTATGGTTGATATTCATCTTGGATGTATCCAGGTAGAACCGATCGACCTTATCGGTATCATCATCCTGATCCCAGTATATCAGAAACTCCGAATAACCCTGATGACCAAGCTCAAAGCTTTGGAACCAGCCCGGGTCCCCGTAATCCGGCATAAGTGGCGGCGTGTATTTCTTCTTTAGATCCGCATATGTCTGACCGTGTTTTACCGCCTGGCTCAATGTCTCAATAACATAATCAACCGAGACATAACCGCCACACATAAGCCACATACCCGCCGAGTCCGCATTTTTGATCCATGATTCATCTGACGGCTTAGTGCGCCGAGCCTCTCCGCCCAGTTCCCTCATGATATCTTCAAGGACTCTCTCGTCATATTTAAGCTGTTCCTCCGATGTAAAGCCAATAAGAAGCACCCGGACGATAAAGAAATTCGCAACCGTCTTCTCGTTTTCCTTCCCCCATAACTCCCAGAAATGCTCCTTATCTTCAGCCTTGGCAATGGAGCGCCAGAATAAAGGTACCTTGGTGACCGCACCTGCTATTTCAGCCTTGGCTATCTCGAACATAGCCTTTTCCTGGGCCTCCTTGTTCGGCATTACATAATTTATCCACTTTACCCGTTTCTCAGGAAGCGCGAGAGCTGTATTAGGGGAAATGCCTGTCGGTTTAAGGGGCTCCGGCTGGAACGGCAAGGTCTTTATGGCCATCCTGGTAACAATCCCCAGACAGCCGCGTACGCCCGTATACCCCCTGAGAAGTCCCCTGAGGTCAGGTCCGGGGGATTCACCCCAGAAGGGATCGTCGTCTGTGGCAAGGGATCCTGTCTTGAGTAATTCGCCGTCAGGCAGTACCACCTCTGTGCCTAGGATACGCCGATGAGGCAGACCTATACGGTGGCTCAAGGGAGACCATCCATCTCCTATAAGATTCGCGATGGCTGATGCCTGGGCGCCGCCTCCCCCTATTACTACATATGCACCGTGGTCCAGGCATTCCTGCTGGATGGGAGAATAGATCATACCCGGTCCCACATCAATAAAGAAATGTTTTTCATCAATAAAAAAATCATTCATGCGTTTAAGATCGATCAAGAGAGCATCCTCGACATGGGGATGGGATCGTGGGCCGTAAAATCCTGTGCTGTAGGGGACATAAGGGACATTATTACGGTAACAGACCTTGACTATTTTCTGTACCTGTTCCGTAGTCCTCGGCATGATGATACAGCCCGGAATAGCAGTCATAACCCTCTCGTAACCCAGGCCGTTTTCATATCCACCAGGGCCGCTTCTATATGCCTCACAAATAACAGGATCATCAGATATATACTTAGGACCTACGATGGATTCCAGCACATTATATATTTCCTTGGATATCGCCATAGTTTTCCTCCTTAACCCTAACCTTTAATGGATGCGCAAATGACTTCAGAGATATCCATAACTTGCACATCGTCACCGTTTTCTCTAATAGCCTTGGAAAAATTGCTCTTGCATACGGGACATGCCGTAACCAATGTCTCCGCGCCTACCGCCTTGACCTCTTCAAGCCTGTGATTTGCCGAGAACTCAGCAAGTTCCGGGAAGGCCTCCCTCGTTCCGCGGCCCGCGCCGCAACAAAAGGCGTTTTCCCTTGTCCTCGGCATCTCTATCAGATCTATGCCCGGTATTGACTGAAGGATATCCCTTGGCTGTGAATACACACCATTGGTGCCCCTTCTCCTCCTGAGCCTGGGCTCAACGGTTCCCATCCAGCCACGCTTTCCTTGCCACGGATGCCACGGCTCGCTCAATCTGCTCAGACTGCACGCATCGTGATAGGTCACCCGGGAATCAAAGGATTTCTTCATTTTAAGTTTGCCGTTCTTGATCATTTCATCGGCATATTCAACCAGGTGAAGGACCTCAAAGCCCAGTTCCTCAGTGGATATATTTAGGAGCTTCGGATAATCCACCTTCCACATCCTGTAACCCTCCGCACAGCTTGTTATAAGCGTCTTGGCGCCTGTTTTTCTCATCTCTTCCACGTTTCTCTTTGCCAGGGCCGTAGCTTCATCAATCATGCCCACCGAGAAAACAATGTTCCCACAACACCACTCATCCGGAAGCATCATGAAATCCGTTCCTGCAGCCTTGAATATCTCCACCGTTGACTGAGCAATTTCCTGATTTACGTAAGATGCGTTACATCCGGCAAAATAAACTACATCCGCCTTTTTGGCAGGAGCAATACCCTTCGGCATCCAATCGTTCCGTTTTTTATGAACAGCTCCGAAGCAATTATGTTTCTTCTCGATGTTTTCGGCCACCTTCTTGTGGGCGGGCATGGGCCCTACTCCGTCTTTAACCGCCTTTACCCTCAGAGACTCAAGGGTCAACTCCACTTCCAGGTCAAGATTTCTCTTGCATCCCACGTCGCATGCCCCGCAAAGGGTGCAGGCATAAACTATCTCAAGGGCCTTGTCGTTCCAGTCAAGCAGGCCTTCGGCCATGGCATGACCTATCCTCATCTTTCCAGCTGCCCCATAAGCGTCAAACTCATACATGGTTGCACTCGGGCACCTTGTCATAAATTTCGCACCCGGCATGTAGGTATGATCTACCCATACACAACCCTTGCATTTGATACAACGGCTCATGTCATAGACGAAATTCTGGATATCATTTATATCCAGCGCTATATCTTCCTTTGGTTTATAGTACCTTACTTTTAATTCCTTATTCTTAGCCATTCTCTCATCCTCCTTAGAAACACAGATTCCCGGGATTCATAATATTATTCGGATCAAAGACCTTCTTCAGCCTTTTGAGCGCAGCAGCATAAGATGCTGCCTTTTCATAAACGATCGGGGCCAGGTCTCCGTATGGTCTAGTAAATATGGCTCCGTCTACAAGAAGCGTCTTCGCAGCGTCATTGTAAAGGGCTTGCACCATTTCCGTCTCAGCTGGATCCTCGGGATCGTAGAAGAATGTCAGCTCAGGCCTCATGGCCCTGTTGTGTTCGATAGGCTGGAGATAGACGCCGATCTCGCTTATCGGATATCCATACTGGGCTGCAATCTCTTCCACGGTATCTATATATTGTGGGACATTGTTCGGCCTGGCGTGAAACATAAGGCTCTGCCATGCACCCCTTATGCTGTTTTTCCAATAGGGGACATTAGTCGGCCAAGGCTTGCGAAGTATAGGCAACATCTTCTTTCTAAGGCCCGGGAAGCCGGGGAGGTTTTCTCCAAGTTGAAGATCCGGGAATTCATTATCGATGATATGGGAAAGAAAATCCTCCTCATAAGCGACCTTCTCCTCCGGACGTCTCAATAGACCGCTTATGACAAGGATAAGTGTCCAATCCGGCAGCGTGGAGCAGAGCTTTTCAAAATCATCAGGCCATTTTTCTGCCAGAATCGCCGCAAGATCCACATTATTCAGCAGTAATACCTCCTGTCCAATCCTCCTGGGCATAATCCTGTAAAGGAAATCGATCCCGTACTGGAGATCCTCAAGGGGCGCAAAGAGTATCTTATCGATTTTGGGGATAGATTCGATCTTCAGGTTGGTCCATGTCACAACGCCCATAGTCCCTTGGGCACACTGGAAAAATCGGTAAAAATCAAGGCCTGGCCCTGATGGATTCCCTCCCTTAGACACGGAATTGGGATAACCGTTAACGCTGGCCGAACCCATTCTGAATATCTCACCTGTGGGCCATACCACCTCCATGGCCTCAAGGGGTTCTCCATAATCATAGACCTGGTTTGTCGGTTCTTCACGCTCTATAAAATCAGTCAGCACGGATCTTTCAGCAGGCGGGGTCAAAGGCATAATCACCCTGTAGCCCTTCTTTTTAAGCGTATCCGTCAACTTTTTCCAGGTAACACCTGCCTCGAACCTTACCCGCCTGTTATCCGAATCTATATCCAGGATCCTGTTCATCCTGGACATATCGAGAATCACACCGCCTTCCTTCGGTATTGTTGCACCATAAAAATGCACCTTGGAACTGCAAGGAACCACAGGAATTCTGTTTTCATTGCATATCTTGATTACCCTGGATACCTCTTCGGAATTCGCCGGTTTCACAATGTAATTCGGCGCTCCCGCAGGGGTATAGCTAAAATCGCTGGCATATGCCTCTAACTCACCGGGGTCATCAGAGAAATTCTTTGCTCCAACGACCTTGGACAATCTAGCTTTAATGTGCATACTAAACCTCCATTCATTTGAAATTTTCTGGATACGTTTCCAGTATCTTATACCCAACCCGATTGATATATTCGACCTTCTCCACGCTAGTTGGAAAAAACGGCCAAAGCAATAACCTTATTCATGTCTTTGAAAACTTCACTATTTTAAAGTTCCACGTCTTTGGTTCGGGTTTGCCTTCTGTATTATACTTTTCTCCAGGATCTTGAGGGCAAGATCCTGAGTCATATCCAGATGGTTCTTCCCTGAGACCACCTGCTTGCTATTCTCAAGTTGGGTGATCCCCAAAAAGCACGACCATATTACCTCCGAAAGGGTCATGGGATTGCATTGGATAAATATCCCTTTGTCCACGCCGTATTTTATTATTTGGTGTTGCAGTCTCACCACCCTGGAGCCCGACTCATAGAGCCTGACTCGAAGTTCCTCGGAAAGATTTCGGATTATCTCGCTCTGATGAAAATAGAGGGACGCGTTAAAAAGCACCGGATCCCTTTGATAAAATGTCCGAAAGCACGCCCACATATTCTCCAGCAGGTTTTTCCCAATGGATTCTCTGCTATCGTACACCTGTTGCAGGATCTGTTCAAAATAGGCCATGTGGTTCACGATGGCACTGATAAATATCTCGTCCCTGGTCTTGAAATAAAGGTAGAGGGCGGCCCGGCTGATTTCAGATCTCTCGGCTATCTTCTCCATGGTAATGGAGTGATAGCCCTCTTCATTG
>CAYUYB010000139.1:0-7155 GCA_964449025.1 uncultured Desulfobacteraceae bacterium | reverse complement strand
GATGTTGTGGACCAAGCCTATCTCCGGTGCCTTTACCTGCATCTCTCCCGCCTCACCCCTTAATTGAAGAACAATTGTCCTAATCTGGGAGCCTCCTGTCGCACCTATGGGATGACCTTTGGACAGCAGTCCTCCGTCGACATTAACAGGTATGCGGCCTTCTTTATAGGTTTCCTTGCTTCTTATCAATTCCTTGCCTTCCCCTGGCTTGGCGAAACCCAGGTTTTCATACGCCATCATTTCAGCGATGGTGAAACAGTCATGTACCTCGGCTACGTCAATATCCCTTGGGGTAACGCCGGCCATCTTATAGGCCTGTTCGCCGGCCTCAATGCCTACTGTCAGTCCCGTGAAGAGATCCCTGCCGGCCATATTTACGGAAGTGGATGCCGCGCCTACTCCCAATATCCAGACAGGCTTATTGGAAAACGCCTTGGCCTTTTCTTCATTGGCTACGATCACGCATGAACTCCCGTCCGCGTTGGCACAACAGTCACCAACGCGAAGAGGGCTGGATACCGGAGAGGATATGGGGCTCTCGGGATCGGAAAACATCTCATACGTTACAGGTTTACGGTAAACCGCTTTTTCGTTAATCTGGCCATAGGTTGCGGCCTTGACCCTGATGAGCGCAAGGTCCTCGCTGGTTGTTCCGTACTTCGCCATGTGCGCCTTGGCGTACATGGCGTAATAGGCTGGCATCATCGTGCCAAAGGGGCTTTCCCACTGAATATCAGCGCCTCTCCCCATTCTTTCCTGCGATTCGGCGGAGGATATCTCCGACATCTTCTGAAAACCGACAACAGCCACTACGTCATGGAGCCCGGATTTAATAAGAGAATAGGCCAGCCTTACTCCCATACTGCTGGACGAACAAAGTGTTTCTACATAGAATGTGGGTTGAGGTGTGAGACCCAGGTACTCGGCTAACACCCCGGCAGGGGAACGCTGTTTATCATATTCCGGGGAGGAGCATATTATGGAGGCGTCAATATCATTTGTCGTGATTTGAGCATCCAGCATAGCTTCCCTAAAACCGTCAAAAGCCAGTTCTCTAATGGAACCCGGATATCCCCGGACAAAAGCACTCTGGCCCACGCCAATAATTCCTATCTTGGACATACAAATTCTCCTGTTAAGTTTTTAGGACAATCAAGTATAAGGAAGAACCGGTAAGGGGTCAAGTCAAAATAGCTGTGAATGCGGATTTAATTAAGTTTGATCTGACATAAAAAAGATGATAATAAAAACATGGAAATTAGGGGGTAGAAAATTATACGGGCGATTTTTTTGGAAGGGCCGGCATGACAAGATTATATTTGAGAATCCCGAGCCGGCCCGGATAATATCGGATGCGTAAACAGAGCTGGGCTAATATGGAAAAGGCCTAGAAGGATACTCAGGGACTAGTCCCCCTTTCTAGGGTTATGGTGAAAGGATTTGTTTTTATGGATCAAGGGAAGATTACCTTCGAGGATAACAGGCTGCAGGTTCCTGACAACCCTGTTATACCCTTCATAGTAGGTGACGGGATCGGTCCCGATATCTGGAAGGCTGCGGTACAGGTGATAGATCGGTCCATTGAGCTTTGCTGGCAGGGAAAGCGCCGGATCCTATGGAAAGAGGTCTATGCAGGTCAGAAGGCCTTTGACCGGACGGGAGAATGGCTGCCGGAGGATACTATCGCCTCATTCCGGGAATACAGGATCGGGATTAAGGGCCCCTTGACAACTCCTGTGGGTGGAGATTTCAGGAGCCTGAACGTCATTCTTAGGCAGGTACTTGATCTTTACGCCTGCGTAAGGCCTGTAAGACATTTGCCTGGGGTCCCTTCCCCTGTGAGGGAACCTGAAAAGGTGGATATGGTGATTTTTCGAGAAAATACCGAGGATGTTTATGCGGGTCTTGAACTCCGGGCCGGGGAAAGAGAGACAGTCAGGCTCATAGAGTTTTTTCGGAAGGAGTACGGATGGGTGATTCGTCACGATTCAGGCATAGGGATTAAGCCTATAAGCAGAACAGCCAGCCGGAGACTTGTGAGGGCGGCAATAGATTTTGCAGTAGATAATAAGCGCAGGAGCGTCACTCTGGTACACAAGGGGAACATTCAGAAGTACACGGAAGGGGCGTTCAGGGAATGGGGGTTTGAGCTTGCCAGCGAGGATTACAGGGATAAGATTGTCTACCTGGGGGATACTGAAGGAAAGGTCCCGGAACAACAGATCCTGATAAAGGATGCCATCGCAGATATATTTTTCCAGCAGGCGCTTACCAGGCCGGAGGATTTCGATGTGATCGCTACCATGAATCTGAATGGTGATTACATCTCTGATGCCTTGGCGGCTCAGGTAGGGGGGATAGGGATGGCTCCGGGCGGGAACATAAACTACGAGAGAGGATACGCGATTTTCGAGGCCACGCATGGCACCGCCCCGAAGTATGCGGGCCTTGATAAGGTGAATCCGTCGTCCTTGATCCTTAGCGGTGCCATGATGCTTGATCATATGGGCTGGTCTATGGCTGCAAGGAAAATAGAAGAGGGCCTCGCCAGGACCTTTGCCTCTAGGAAGGTCACCTATGATTTGGGCAGGCTGATGAGCGGAGCGGAAGTGGTCTCATGCTCCAGGTTTGGGGAGATTGTGTGCGCTAACATGGAGGGATGAAGTCTGCCGGCACATAGAAACCCCGACCGAGGTCGGGGTTTATCCGGATATGCCGTTACTCTTATTGTTTTCTTTTTCCTCCACTAAGGATGGAACATCGTCAAATGTAACGAACACCCCAGAGTAATGCCTATATTGTCAAACATGTAGGATCTATTTGTTTTGTTCAACCCCTCCATTTCATCAATGAATTATAATGGAAAGAGATTGCCCCCGGGCCCTCCAAAGTTTGGGGCCAAAGGCTCTCATCTAATCCCCTGTTATCTAATATCACAAGCCCCACCA
Source organism: uncultured Desulfobacteraceae bacterium (assembly GCA_964449025.1). GTDB lineage: Bacteria > Desulfobacterota > DSM-4660 > Desulfatiglandales > HGW-15 > CAYUYB01. The sequence continues at coordinate 4,207 of CAYUYB010000139.1, read as the reverse complement.
GATAATGTCCTCTTAACCTGCCATGGCTTTGCATGGTGACATGTTTAATCTCCGTGTCAAAGATCATGCAGGGGTGATGGTCTGTAGAGAAATATCTCATTTTAATTATGTGACCTGGATTTAGCCAGGATAGAATACGTGAATCTTCTTTGACCAGGATGGACATTGACGTTGACTCGAGGTCCCAAATCTTATATTGATAGGTAATGCCGAGCGCCTTTATGGGGATCTCCACGTAATAATACTCGGCTGGAGATCGCTCGGGCGTTATATTGTAATCGGTGATTGTCTCGGCTTCCGCATATGCTACCATTTAATCCCCCTTTCATCCAGACGGTTTGCTCCGGGACCGTCAGATTTTACCTCCATACTTGACATGGCGATCCTTTGGTTTTTAAAGGATGCCTTGATTGAAGGAAGTTAAAACAGCAAAAATAATTATATATAATTAAGCATATAAATTATTATTTGTCAATCTTTTTTTAATAAAATATAACATATTTTTTATATTAAATATATATAGTATTTAATTAAAATATATATTCTATATATTGTGGACATAATTTTATGTGTCTGATCATTGCTGCGTCCCCCTTCGACTTCGCTCAGGGTCACTAGAGACACAGAGACCACCGGGATAATATCCAGTCTACGACCGTAGTGTATTTCACTACTCCCGAAGGGATGAGTTCTTTAATCCAACAGGTATCTCCCTGTTGGATTAATATAGAATATCCTCTGTGCTATCCGAGTTTCTGTGGTAAATCGTTTTTGGACAAGAGTGATGTCTGATAATGGTCAAAATGCAAAGACCTTGGTTTTCAAGATGTAGAGATGTGTTTCAGAGTCCAGTTCTAACTTGACTTGTGAAGGGCTACTGGGTCATTATAGATATAATAAACTTAACTAGCGTCCATCCAGAAATAGCCTATTTTTGAATGGAGCGTTCAGACTGCGGCGAGCTCAGTCGAGCCGCCGTCACCTATCAGCAGTCACCCGAGTCTCTGTTTTCAATGTTTTAAGCTGATAGCAATTGGACAGGCTCATTGCCTCGAGTTAACCGAAAGGCTGAATGCCGATGGCGTCCATGAAGAAACGTATATTTTTAGATGGATACAAACCAGAGATTGCATATAGTCAAGTGTGGAGATTGAAGGAGCGGAGTTTATGGCCCCAGGTGATTCAAACATTACTCCTAATTTTATCCGCAATATAATTGAAGAAGACCTCAGACAGGGCAAAAACGAGGGTCGTGTTCACACCAGATTCCCGCCCGAGCCTAACGGTTATCTACATATCGGGCATGCCAAGGCCATCTGTCTCAACTTCGGACTTGCCTCGGATTACAACGGGGTATGTAATCTAAGGTTCGACGATACAAATCCCATCAAAGAGGAGGAAGAATATATTGAATCAATCAAGGAAGATATCAGGTGGCTCGGATTTGAATGGGGAGATCGCCTTTATTATGCCTCCGACTATTTTGATAAATTATTTGAATACGCTATCTTTTTAATCAATGCTGGGAAGGCCTATGTTGATGATCTGAGCATGGATAAAATCCGCGAATACCGTGGCACACTGACCAAACCCGGTAAGGACAGCCCATATCGTGATCGTTCTGTGGAGGAGAACCTGGATCTGTTTATAAGGATGAAGGAAGGAGAATTCGAAGACGGTTCACGCGTTCTGCGTGCGAAGATAGATATGGCATCGCCTAATTTGAATATGCGGGATCCTGTAATGTATCGGATACTACATGCCTATCATCACAGGACAAAGGATAAATGGTGCATCTATCCCATGTATGACTTCGCTCACGGGCAATGCGATTCAATCGAAGGTATCACGCACTCTCTCTGCACTCTTGAGTTTGAGGATCACCGTCCTCTTTACGACTGGTTTATAAATAAATTAGACATCTATCCATCCATGCAGATCGAGTTTGCCAGGCTTAATCTGAGTCATACCGTAATGAGCAAGCGAAAACTGCTGGAATTGGTGAAAGATAATTATGTCAGCGGGTGGGATGATCCTCGTCTGCCGACTATCTGCGGTCTCCGAAGGCGGGGCTTCACTCCGACATCTATTCGTAATTTTTGTGAACGTATCGGGGTGGCAAAAAGAGACAGCACGATTGACATGGAGTTTCTCGAGCACTGCGTCAGGGAGGAGCTTAACAAGACATCTCCTCGCGTTATGGCCGTATTGCGTCCTCTCAAGGTAGTCATAACAAATTACCCTGAGGGACAGGTCGAGGAACTGGAAGCGGTGAATAACCCTGAAGATGAGGCCATGGGTACAAGAAAGGTTTTGTTTTCGCGGGTAATCTACATCGAACAGGATGATTTTCGCGAGGATCCGCCCAAAAAATTCTACCGTCTGGCACCGGGCCGAGAGGTAAGGCTCCGTTATGCCTATTTTATAAGATGTAACGAGGTAATTAAGGACAAGGAAACCGGGGAGGTAAAGGAACTCCATTGCAGCTATGACCCTGAGACGAAAAGTGGATCCTCCCAGGATGGACGCAGGGTCAAGGCCACGTTACACTGGGTTTCCGCCGATCATTCCCTAGAGGCGGAGGTTCGTCTATATGACCACCTCCTTTTAAAGGATGAATTGACCGGTGAAAAGGACGGGACTGACTTCAAGACATGGCTCAACCCGGGGTCTCTGATAGTATTACTTTCCTGTCGTGTGGAATCTAGCGTGAAAAACGCTGTGCCGGGTAGTAGATATCAGTTTGAAAGGCTGGGTTATTTTTGCGTCGACAGAGTTGATTCATCCGAGGACCACCTTGTGTTTAACCGGACCGTATCCCTTAGAGATTCATGGGCAAGGATAGAGAAGGCCGGGCAGACTCAGGAGTCATGAAAACTCTAAGGTTTTTAAATCTGTGGTTGGTTTTGGGTTGGGTGCAGATTGCCCTCGTGGTGGTGTTTTCGCTGGTTCAACCTCCCTCGGTGGTCCCGGATTTTGTAGGGGTAGATAAGGTAATACACCTTTTGGTGTATGCGTTTGTCGCGCTGTGGTTCGGATGCTGCCACATCCGGCCCAAAACTTACAGAAATCTCGGTATCGGCCTGGTTTTTATGGGCATTATCCTGGAACTAATCCAGGGGGAAATCAGTTACAGATCTCTGAGCTATGCGGATATGACCTCCAACGGGGGCGGTGTTTTATTTGGATGGCTGCTCTCCAGGACCCGGTTGTCCGGCGCACTTATTCTGCTTGAGAGCAGGTTGCCGCTGGCGGATTAGGATAATCAGCACCTGGAAATTATGTTATAAGGATCATCATTTATAGGAGCCGGCCTTGGGCCTTCAGGAAATTAAAAATCTATTTGCCGATTATTTGCTTCAAATCCGATCCGGTACTTTTTTTCGCAAACGATCTTTTATGGCCAGACAGATAAGGACCGTGCTCCTCGCTCTCCGTGGCTTTGACGAAGACAAATGCGCATTGAGGGCCTCCGCTCTTACCTTTTACTCTTTGCTCGCGATTGTGCCTGCCGCGGCCTTGGGCTTCGGCATCGCCAAGGGCTTCGGCATGCAGAAGATGCTGGAAAGAGAGCTCATGGAAAAGATGAAGGGCCAGGAGGAGATCATATCAAGGGTGATTACATTTGCGAACAGTGCCCTGGAACAGACCAAGGGAGGACTGATCGCGGGAGCAGGCATAATAATTCTTATGTGGCTTATAATAAAACTCTTGGGTAATATCGAAAAATCCTTTAATGATATATGGGGAGTAACCCATCAGAGGCCGCTGGGCAGGAAACTGAGCGACTACCTGTCCTTTTTGTTTGTGGCTCCCCTCCTGATTATATTGTCAAGCAGCATCACCGTATTCGTTACAACCCAGATCACCCTCATCACAGAGAAGATCCATATCCTTGGATCTGTCAGCCCTTTGATACTTTTTGTTATTAAATTGTTTCCTTACGTTTTTATCTGGCTTCTTTTTACGTTTGTCTATATCTTTATGCCCAACACCCATGTCAGATTCCGATCAGGTTTACTGGGAGGGATAGTGGCGGGCACGATATATGAGGTCGTGCAGTGGATATATATATCCTTTCAGGTGGGAGCCGCAAGGTACGGTGCAATATACGGCAGTTTTGCCGCGCTGCCGCTTTTTATGATATGGCTTCAAGTCAGCTGGCTTATTTTGCTTTTTGGGGCTGAGATAGCCTTTGCCCATCAGA
>CAYUYB010000138.1:0-7193 GCA_964449025.1 uncultured Desulfobacteraceae bacterium | reverse complement strand
CTTCAAAGATCTCAAATACCTTTGCGTCCCGCCAATAGTGTTCCACATCATATTCCTTCAGGATACCATACCCACCATGAAGCTGGATAGCTTCGTCCGCCACCTTGACCGCTATCTCACAGGTATACCACTTCGCCATAGCTATAAGGGCGGGATCAATCTCGCCCCTGTCGGCTTTTATTGCCGCCCGGTACAAGAGACTCCTGCCCGCTTCGAGGAGTGTGGCCATTTCCGCAATCTTGGCCTGAACAATCTGATGTTCCGCAAGGGGAACACCAAAGGCCTTCCTCTGTTTTACATGCCTTATGGCCTTTTCCAGGGCCCCTTGGGCCGTCCCCACGGCAAGGGCACCCCCTGCGTCGAGGCGAGCCCGGTTGAATAAATCCATGACTTGATAAAAACCCTTCCCCTCTGTTCCCAGCAGATTGTCCCGGGGAACCCGAACCTCCTTGAGGGCGATTTCTCCGGTATCGGAACATCTGATGGAGAGCTTCCCACGCAACTTATTGGCTTCATACCCCTGCCTGTCTGTTTCTACTATTATCGTACTCAACCGGTGGTGTTTCCGTGTTTCTTCGGGATTTGTAACACAAAGGACTACAAGGAAATCGGCATGTGTAGCGTTTGTCACAAACATCTTATTCCCTGAGACGACGTATTCGTCCCCATCTTTAATAGCCATGGTTGTAATCCCCGCCACATCACTTCCCGCATCGGGTTCAGTAGACGCCATGCCTGGCCTCCATTGCCCCTTGCATACAGGGGGGAGGTATGTCTGCTTTTGCTCCTCTGTCCCAAAAAGTTGTATAAGCTGGGTGCCGAAATACGATGCAACCATAGTTTGAGCGATCCCCCCGTCTATTCGAGCAAATTCCTCAATAATAAGACATTGTTCAAGATTTCCCAGACCTGCTCCTCCGTATTTCTCGTCAATAAAAACTCCGATGAATCCAAGTTCAGCAGCCTTCTGGCATAATTTTTCATCAAACTGTTCTTTCTCATCCAGTTCTCGCGCGATATCCTTGAATTCCTTTTCAGCAAATTCGCGTGCTGCCTGCCTAATATCCTTCTGCTCCGGGGTAAGCTCAAACATTTTATGCCCTGCCTTTTTAGAAAGTTTAGCGTATCGTCATGGCTATCTTGTATGTATTTCGGCCTCCATCGATTCTTTGATAACCATCATCATGTGCCTTACGGGTAATTGCTTCATATACGCCCTGACCCTGATTACCCTCAACGTTACCTCATCTATAAGGTATATCAACTTCTCTGGGAGCACTGATAATAGCGATAGCGGTATGGATAGCCTTCCCTCAGATCACTACCTTTCTGCCCAGCTTTACTAGTATAATGTCCGTTAAGTAAATTTAAAAAATTCAAGTCCTTGTTCCGTCATGCTGGACTTGATCCAGCATCCAGGAAGTTTTGTTTTTACTGGATTCCCCGGTCATGCCGGGGAATGACGAGGTTAGATTTCCGGTCTTCTCTTATAGTTTCTCTTTTTATAAAGTATTTCTGGGACACAACATTAGGTACTGAGACAACAATTTAGACCGGGCTCAAAACCTGGCGGCAGGCCTTATAGCCCAGGTCAAAGGCATTGATATTTAGCGGAGCCAGTTCGGCCGGGAAATGCTCCTTTATAGCTTCCTTTATGGTGGCTGTTTTTATGGGTAGCTGGTCAGTGCCGAAAAGTGCTCCCAGCATTACGATGTTGGCGGCCAGGCGGTTTCCCGCTTCCTGAGCTAGTTTAGCCGCATCCAGCTGGACTATCTTCCCGGAGGCCTTAGCCAATTGTCTTAGGATGTCCTCCAGACTGGGGTAGGTGCTTTCACCTATTGAGACAGTGAAGGGGACGCTTACCGCCGTATTGACTATCACCAGGCTTGACTTAGAGAGACAGGCAATATTTCTCAGCGTCTCCGACGGTTCCATACCAACCAGGACATGGCACCTTCCGGTGGGAATAAGGGGGCCGTAGACCTCATCCCCCATCCTGATGGCGCTGGTTACCGGGCCTCCCCTCACAGCCATCCCCAGTGTCTCCGAGCCTCTGACCTTTTGCTTATTGGCCACCGCTGCCTTCCCCAGCAGCTCAGACATAAGAATTACACCTTGCCCGCCGACCCCGGTGATTAATATATTGAATTCTTTCATCATTGTTTTTTCCCCGGTGCTATCGCCTGGTAAGGGCAGACTTGGGCGCAGAGGCCGCAGCCGGTGCACAGCGAGCTATCGATTACCGCCTTGGCATCTTCCTTTATTATGGCCGGACAGCCCAAAAGTTCGATGCAGGCGTTGCATTTGTAACTGCATTTTTCCTGATCCACATAATAGGGGATGGTCTCTTCTTGGCGCTTTCTCTTCTCCCTCTGCTCGATGATCGCACAGAGCCTCCGGCTAACGACCACCGCCGGCCCGGGGAACCTTATCGCTTTTTCTATAGTCTCGGCCGCATCTTTCAGATTAAAGGGGTCCACCACCTCGACGAACTCCACACCGCAGGCCCTAGCTATCTCCTCCGGCTTGAGCATAACGGTCTCCTCTCCCATAGCGGTATAGCCGGTGCCGGGGTGAGGCTGGAAACCAGTCATGGAGGTGGCTGAGTTGTCCATTACAACCATAGTTATATTGGCCTTGTTATAGACAGCGTTTATCAGTGGAGGTATACCGGAATGAAAGAATGTGGAGTCGCCCAGATGGGCCACTATCGGCGCGTCTATTACATGGGCCAGCCCGTTGGCAATGCCCAAGCTGCCCCCCATACAGATGGTGGTATCTGCGGCTTCCTGCGGAGGGTTATAGGCCAGATTATAGCAGCCAATATCACCGGGGTAGACAGGTTCTATGTCTTTGCCCATCTCTCTGGCTACCCTCCGCGAGGCGACCCTGACGGCGTAGTGGGAGGCGCGATGGGGACAGCCGGGGCATAGGGCAGGGGGCCGCCAGGGGAGCAGAGGAGCGGTCTCTTGCTCCAGCTTGTCTATACTGGTAAAATCTACCGGCGTCTTGACTCCGGCTAGCCTGGCTATGGCATCGGCAAGCCTTCTGGTGGATAGCTCCCCGATGCGGGGCAGCAAGTCCTTACCGTGAATCTTTACCCGAATATTATCTTCACCAACCATGGCCTTGACGTGAAGCTCAACAAACGGGTCCAGCTCCTCGGCAACCAGCACCTCTTCCGCCGAGTTTAATATCTCTTTTACCAGCTTCTGAGGGAGGGGGTGGGGGGTGCCGATCTTGAGTATGGAGACCTTGCCCTCAAGGCCCAGCCATTTTATGGCCTCTAAAGCATAGCTGTAGGATATGCCGCATGCGATGATACCCAGTTTGGCCCCGGTGGCCAGCTTTAGCTGGTTATAGGGCAAGGTATCTGCTGCTTTCCTTATTTTTTCAAACCTCTCCAGCATTAAGGGCTTGTTTATCCTTGCCTCACGGGGGGTATAGACCAGCCGGGTGCGGTCTTTGACGAACTGGCCTTTTCTCCTATCCCTTGATATCTCGCCCAGGGTGATATCGCTGCGCGCATGACCTATCCTGGTCACTGACCTGACCATGAACAGCTGCCCGAACCTCTCTGAGAGCTCAAAGGCATCGGCAGTAATATCCTTGGCCTCCTGGACCGAGGAGGGCTCCAGGACGGGGATGTAGCCCTGCAGGGCGATAAAGCGGTTGTCCTGCTCGTTCTGGGAGCTCCAGGCCCAGGGGTCGTCGGCGGAGAGCAGCACCAGCCCCCCTCTGGCCCCCATATAGCTGGCGGTCATCAGGGGGTCATGGGCCACGTTTACTCCTACGTGTTTCATGGAGGCCATGGCCCTTACACCGCAGATTGAAGCCGCCAGGGCGGCCTCAAAGGCTACCTTCTCATTGGTCGACCACTCAACGTACATACCCAGATCTCTGGCTACCCCGGCCAGGGTCTCTGTTATCTCGCTGGAAGGGGTGCCGGGATAGGCGGCAGCCACCTGGACGCCCGCCTCGATCGCCCCCCTGGCTATGGCCTCATTGCCCAGGACAAAGAGCCTCTGCCCGGGGGCATCAGAACTAATAGTTAATCTTTTCAACTTTCGTCTCCTAAATGGGCGTATTTTTCCCTCAGCTCCGGCTTTTGTATCTTCCCGGTAGGGTTTCGGGGCACCTTATCAAATACGACACGCCTTGGCCTCTTGTAGCGTGGAAGATTCTCTTCACAGAACTGGTTTATCTCTTCTTCGGTCAGCGTCTCCCCCGGCTTGGGGTCAATTACGGCCAGAGCTATCTCCCCCAGTCTATTATCTGGAATGCCGATTAGGCCAGCATCGTAGACCTTAGAGTGCTGCCGGAGAACCTGCTCCACCTCCACAGGGAAGATGTTCTCGCCCCCGGATATGACAACGTCCTTTTTCCTGTCCACGACGTAGATAAACCCTTCGTCATCCTGCCGGGCCATATCGCCGGTATACAGCCAGCCATCCCTCAGAGTTTCGGCTGTTTTCCGGGGGTTGCGGTAGTACTCCTTCATAACCCCCTTACCCTTGACCAGCAGCTCGCCAACCTCCCCCGGCAATACATCCTGGCCGCTGTCATTTACGATGCGGGTCTCCCAATTGAATCCAGGCCTGCCGGTTGCCTCTAGCTTATGCTGGTTCTCTATGCCCAGGTTGACGCACCCTGGGCCGGTGGACTCGCTCAATCCATAGCTCCTATCACACTGCATATCAGGGAAGTACTGTTTCCAACGCCTAATCAGGCTAACTGGTATGGGTTGCGCCCCCATATGCATAAGCCGCCAGCAGCTCAGGTCGTAGTTCTCCTTCCTAAGCTCGCCCCTATCCAGGGCAAGGAGGATATCCTGAGCCCAGGGAATTAGCAGCCACACTATAGTGCCTCTCTCTTTATGGATGGCTTCAAAGATACACTGCGGGCTTGTTTCAGTCAGCATTGTAGCCCTGCCGCCGACAATCAGGCTGCCAAACCAATGCATCTTGGCCCCGGTATGGTACAGGGGAGGGATAATGATAAAGTTGTCCTCATGGGTCTGGTAATGATGCCGGTTTTCGGTTATGGCCGCACATTCCATATTCTTGTGGATAAGGAGTATGGCTTTCGGGGCCCCGGTCGTACCTGAGGTGAAGTAAAGGCCGCACCCATCCTCGTCGCTTAACGCCACCCTTACTTCTTGAGGGGAAGACTGGCTTATTACCTGTTCCAGATCCTCCATGCCTTGGGGCAGAGGTTGCCCAAATAGGAAGTAATACTTAATTGTGGGTAGCTGGGAGCGGACAGCTTCTACCCGGTCAATGAATTGCTCCCCCAGAACCATTGCCTTGGCTTCAGCTATATCAGCGCAGTATTTGAAATCCTGACTGGTAAATCTAAAGTTAAGCGGGACTGCCCAGGCGCCGGTCCTGATGATGCCGAAATATGCCTCCAGCCAGTTAATTGAGTTGAGCATCCAGTGTATTACCTTATCTCCCTTCCTGATACCCCTGGCCAGAAGGGCATTGGCAATCCTGTTTACCCTTTGGTCAAACTCCTCCCAGGTTATCTCTCTTCTTAGGCCCTGGCTAGGCTTGAGCTCAACCAGTGCCGTATCGTGGGGGTACATTCGCCTATTTCTGGCTAACATCTCAGAGATAGTCATCTCTTAGCTGGTTACCTCCTAGGTTTGGCGAATTTAGTTTATCACAAAGATTTCACTGATGCTAGCTTAATGGCTTCCTAATGTCTGATAAAATCACGCCTCCTCTTGGCCGACCTATGATCTATTGCCCCTGCTCTTGAGAAACGCTGGGTCCAATCGCCGAAATATAACGGGGCTCAATTTTGTTTCACATACAATGCCTTATTATCCATACTCCGTTCATCAAAAAGCGAGTTCTAGTCAAGAAAAATCTTGACAATTACAGTTCATCATGCCAAATTATCATGGAAAGTGAAAATAGGCATGAAAACACACGCTTTGTTGATTAATTTTTTTGGATTTTTCTTTTTTAGCAGAAAGACCTGCTCTACCTAGCGTGTGTCTAAAGTATAAGTCAGGTCAAAAAACGCCAAGCACACGCTTAGGCGTTTTTTTTGATATAAGTTATATTTTAGATGATTAACAGACCACAATGGAGGTTGATTACCATATGAAAACTATAAAGCATGAACCCATCCAGGTAACCTCAAACTTCTATCAATTAGGGACACCGGCATTCCCCGCCTATCTGTCTATGGGGGAGATAGGAATGATTATAGAAGGGGGTACAGGTCCGACTTTTCAGATTATTGTCGATCAAATAAGGGATATGGGAATAGATCCCGAAGATATCAAATATATTGTGCTGACACACACCCACGCCGATCATATCGGAGGGGTGCCTCATTTTAAAAGGGCCTGGCCACATATTAAGTTGATCGCCAGTCCGGTGGCTGCCAAGATACTTCAAAAGAAGGAACTGATAAATGAGTTCATCTTGGTGGATACCGGCATAGCCCAGCTCATGAAGGCTAAGGACGAGATATCGCAATTGCCTCCCGCGCTTGAAGAATACGCATTCGACGTGGATACGGTTGTCAAAGAGGGAGACAGGATTGAATTGGGGTCAGGTGTGGTGTGGGACATATATGAGACGCCCGGGCATTCCCCCTGTCATATCTCCCTGTTTGAAGAGAAGGAAGGGACCTTGGTGATAGGTGATGCTACCGGTTTTTATGTGCCTGAAATGGATGCCTTCTGGCCTAATTATTTTGTATCATTGGAAAATTACTGTAACAGTATACGCAAGCTTGCCTCTCTTCCGGCTAAAAGAGCGGCACTGAGCCATAATTGCGTGATAGAGGGTGATGTTAGGTTGCATCTTAAAAAGGCCATGAAAGCGACAGAGGCCTATCATCTTGAACTTGTGGAGAGGCTTGGCAAAGGAGAAACGCCTGAAAGTATTGCTATGGATAAGGCGCGATTTGTGGACAGTCTTACCGATATTCAACCTTTCAAGGTTATGTATGACCTCAGCCTGCTTATGATAAACCGTTCTCAAAAAAGCGAGAGATATGATTCTTTCGGGTTATAAAGAAGAGTTTATAATTGTGCTTTTTCCGATTCACCGTTATCGGTAGGATTCGCAGCATTAAAAAACCTCATTTCTTAGGTTTCCTCGATCGTTTCCTTTTTAGGATCATCTCCAAATTAGTTGAGATAATACCTGTGAAGTCGATTGAAATTTACC
>CAYUYB010000137.1:0-7234 GCA_964449025.1 uncultured Desulfobacteraceae bacterium | reverse complement strand
AACAAAATTTGTATAATAAATAAAAAGGAGGATAAATGAAACATAAGGGTTTTACAGTTATTGAGTTAATAGTGGTTGTTGTAATAATAGGTATTCTTACGATGCTTTCGATACCTGCTTTTCGCGGATTATATAAAAAAGGCAGGTTAGAACAAACCAGGAATGAAGTTGTCGCTTTTTACCAGCGGGCAAACCGATATGCTGCCAATGATGGTGTAAATTATATATTAGAAGTTGATGTGATCGATGATTCGCTGAGATGTATGAAAGAGGGGTTGGCTACTGTGAAGGATAGAATGGGAATGGGTTCAGAGCTTGATATATCTGATTCAACCGGTGCTGCCATAACTTTTACTATTCAAGCTGACGGTTTTGTTAAAGATAACAGCAGTTTAAGGGTTTTTGAAATTTATGATAACGAAACAAAAAAAACATTGGAATTTTATATTTCGCCGCTTGGAGTAATGGAGGTGAATAAAAAATGAAGAAAAATAAAGGTGTAACTCTTATCGAACTTATGGTAAGTTTTTTAATATTTGCGATTGTAATAGCCGGAGTAGCGGCGTTTAATGTTCGAAACACAAAGGTAGTTGTACGTTCTGAAAGAAACGCGAGGAAAACTCTTTTACAAGAAAGTGCTATCGAAGAGTTTAAAGGTTGGCTTAAAGCGGCGTCGGTACCGGGTTCGAGATTCGATGACATTTGGGCTGATGGTTCTGTTGGGGATACACTTCGTGATACAACGGATCCCGAAACGAATATTGGAGTGAGCTTAGAAATAGATTCATTTATCCCAAATAAGACTGCCAGTGTTTCTGATGCTGGAGTCTGTTTGCAAGTAAGAGTAATATCGAATGACCCTGATTTAAATATTGATGATACAACTTTAACTTACATTTCCCGGCATGATTAGGAGGAAGTATGAATAAGAAAGGATTTACACTTGTTGAATTAATAGTCTCGATACTTATATTGGGGATCATTTTAACTATGGTATATAGAGTTTTCTTTTATCAGGAAAAGTCCCTGCGCCGTCAGAGGCAATGGTCGGAAATCAATACAATACAAAGAAAAGCTTCCACTTATATTGCGAAGGAACTTAGAAATATAGGTTATTGCGATAAGACCAATTTGAGTGGAGCAACGAAAGCGTTTGGTATCATAAGTGGAGAGAGTGATAATATAAGATATTCTAATGATATCGACGGAGCGCAGGTGGGCACGGTTGATCCGGAAGATATTCATTCCATAAAAGTAAGCGGAGATACGTTATATATAGACGGTGATTTTGCTCTCGATAATGTTGTTTCGTTGGGGTTTGTTTACGTTGACACCACTGGTGATACTGTAACTGCGGTATCCGAGGTAAGTGACCTGGGTGAATGGGAACTCCCTGTAGGGGAAGAACCGATAGAACGTATTGAATATCATCTAAGAATAGCCAATGCTACGGATACGATAGAGTATAGTGGTAAGGCGACTCTCAGGAATAAAAGGCCGTAAAGGAGGAGATTGTAATGAACACAACAAAAAAACAAAATGCCAAAAAGGGAATATCGATGATAATTGTCTTGTGGATTATGGTAATCCTTACTGTTTTGACTACAGCTACCGCTCTTATAACACAGGGAGATATAGCTTCGACTATTAATTTGATAAAACGAAAAGGCGCTCTTCAGCTCGCGGAGACAGGAAGCGATTACTTTATTTCTATGATTCCTTTGGTTCCCGCGCAGACAGGAATGATAGATACTATGATAGTTGCTGATACTTCTATGCCTCTCGAGAGCGGAGGTGATATTGTAAGTGTCCACAGAGTTTATATGAGTGATGATTCGACAAGGGCTTTTGTTATAGCTCCCGTGCCGATGATTTATAGTAACGCTTACGGACAAAATCCGTATCCTCTTTGCCCCGGAGGGGGACAGGGTTCTTATTATGTGTATGAATTTACCTCGGGAGGTTTGATGGGTAGAAAAGAAGATGTTGAAGTGCCGCAGAAAGTTGTCGATGTGGCGGCAGGTCCCTGGTCTCCTTTAGGCGGACAGGGTCAAAAAGGTAATACAATGTATTAAAAAAGGAGGAATGTATGATGCTATTATTATTGTTTTTAAGTGGTTTCGAATGGACAGAATTGACAGTTTCTGATCCAAAAGATATAACTTCTCAAATTAAACAAGAAATTAAAAATAATTTTGATGGTAAAGAAGTCATAAATAGAATGGTTTATTTGGATGAAAGTGTCTTTACCGGGGGATGTAAGTTTTTGGTGCCTAAGGGTTTTTATATTAAGGAAGCGCCGAATGAAATGAAGCTTAAGAAGCGTTATATCAAGATGGTTAAATATGATCGCTATAGTCTAACAATTAGAGAAGGAAAATTAGAGGCGGAATGGAGGAAATTAAAGAGTGAGTTTGAATCTGTTTGTTTAGACGGTAAATCCATAGAATCTATTTCAAAGGATAAGGCTAAATTAATGGAATATTTCCCGGAGTTATTGTCTTCGGAGGAAGATTTTGCGCGAGAGGAAAAATCGCGTGAAGGTCGTCCGGAAGTAAGTACATCTAGAAATAATCAAAAGAGGGAAACTTTTCCTGAAAAGACTTACTTTAGTTTTATTCTTATAAAAAAAGAATATCAAGAAAAACTTATACCCGTTATCCTACAACTTTCTCCTATGGAGAGCTTAATTGAAAAGAGCGTAAAGGAGGAGGAGTAAATATGGAAAAAATAAAAATATTAATTGTTTTCTTACTACCTTTGCTTTTGCTTGCCCATGAACAAGATGAAGGTTTGTTTTCTACTACAGATATTTCTCCCTCGGCTTTAATTCTTCTTGATAGATCGGGTTCTATGGGTTGGGACGCCAATGTTTATGATACGACTCTAACGGTAGATCGAACATCAGTAATACTGAGTGGCTTTAATCATAATCACTCAACTCATCTGGAGGGGTGGTATGATGAAGAAATCTGGCCGGATGGTCCCGGCGATATTAGTGACTTCAACGAATCACCCGCTGATGATGTATGGAGGTTAACAATTAGGGGAGCTAGTAGGAGGGATACCGCAGTGGTTTCAAACTGGAAGTTGAGATTTTACAGTGGAGGTTCATACACCGAGTTCGATGGCGGTAGTTTTTCTTTGGAAACCGATGAGACGACAGAAACAGATATAATTAACGTCTCAAGCGTGGGAACTGTAGATTCGGTAGAATGCTTTTTGAATGTTAATACTTATGATTATTGGTATTGGAGGAAGGGGCGTTGGAGGCATCAAGTGACTGAAATTGGTGATATTCAGATAGATCTTGAAGGTCCCGCTTTAGTCGAGAATATAGAGCGGCTTACAAGAATACAGGTGGCACTGGAAGTTATTCATTCATTATTGGATGCAAACGATGATGGTTTTGTAACCGAGGAAGATGAGAAATTTTTATCTATAGACTTTGGACAGGGATGTCATAGAGATACACGGGAACATACTCCTAAAGTTGTTGGTCCTAATGACAGTTATGATTTTTCGTCTCCTATGAATGGTTATTGGCATAGTAGACTGAATTATATATGGTATAATATATGGCATGATGTTTACTCATACAATGAAACAACCAGAAGTTGGGAACCAATACTTGATGGGGATTATACGATGGAAACTGACGATATTGGAACATCATTCATTGACATTTGGAATCATATTAACTATACGGAACCATTTGGGGCTACCCCCAACGGTCCGCTTGTCGCAGAAGGTGTTGATTATATAGGCGATTTCAGAAGTGCTTATCCCGAATTATGGTGTAAGAAACATAACATAATATTAATAACTGATGGAGAGACGAATGAACACGAAGAATGCGACGACAATGATGCTAAGGACCTTGTACGTCAAGCGTACAGAGCCTGGCATGATGATTCTATAAAAGTCTTTGCCGTAGGTTTTGGAGATGACCTTGCTGATTCGGCAGCAAATCAATTGAATTGGACCGCTTTCCACGGAGGTACACAGAGCGCGGATTCAGCTTTTATCGATTCTATGATTAGTGAAGGGATGGATACAACAAGAGTCAGTGGTGCTATTTGTGGTATGAGGGATCCGAATAACACCGACCATAATTTCCTTACGGGTTATGCTTACATAGCTAATGATGCCTCTGCTCTGGCACTTTCATTAAAAAAGATCTTCACTGAAATTTCAGGGCAAAGAGAAAAAGGTTTTTCTTCCGCGGAAGTTACTTCTATAGAAGAAGACTATACGTCCACAGGGTATGAGGCGCGAATGTACCTTGCTTCTTTCTTCCCCGGAGAAGAAGCAATCTGGGAAGGACATATGCGATCTGTAAAGCTGGTTACGGGTGGATTATCTTTTGATGATATTCCGGATTCCCTCGTTTATTGGGACGCGGGCAATTTACTACGAGATAGAGATCCCGCGACAAGAAGTATTTATGGTGTAAAAAGCGATAGTTTATTATCTTTTACCAGTGCCAATTTCGATTCTTCAGATCTCGGTGTTGCGAGTAGTAGTGAGGCAAACGAGGTTATAAATCTTGTAAGAAGTGGCAATGTCGTTATGCAAGATACCACGTACCTTGGTGATATCTTCCACTCTTCACCTCTACGTGTTGGTTCTCCCAATTCCTACTATCTTGATGATGACTTCGATGAATATAGAGATTCAATGAGTACCAGGTCTGCCGTGATTTATGCCGGAAGCAATACCGGATTACTCCACGCTTTCAGTGATGAAACTGGAGAGGAATTGTTTGCCGTTGTACCCCAAAATTTTGTTCCTCAGGTTAAGGCTTTAGAGGATTCACATAGATTTTATGTGGACGCGGATGCTATGGCGGCTGATGTCTGGTTCCCCTCGTCTGAGTCCGATACTTTCAAAGAGAAAAACGCATGGAGAACTGTCCTTATGTCGTCTCAGGGCGAAGGTGGCAGAGGAATTACTTGTCTGAACGTAACCGATCCCACCACTCCTTCCCACCTTTTCAGTTTTGAGCATGACACGATGGGTTTAACGACTTCTGTTCCTGTCATGTATAAAGTTGGTCGTATAGTAGGCGCGGATACGCTGGAAAGATTCTTTGCTTTCTTTGGTGGCGGTGAATGTCCCGATTCGTTGTGGGATAGATATAACCCTGCCACTGCGTCTGATTCTCTTAAAGGTAATGTTATTGTGGCGCTCGATATATATAAGGCATATACGGATGGTCTTAGTAAAGATACTACTTTCTGGTTTATCCCGCCCGCGTCCGGAGATGCTGATAGAATGGTTTATCCCTTTGCTTCGGCGGGCAGTATGGTAAACTTAAATTCCAGGTATGATAATCGTTACGATTTGCTTTATATTCCGGACCTCGCGGGTCAAATGTGGAAGGTCGATGTTAGTGATCCGGATATTTCAACCTGGGAAGCCAGGTGTATATTTCAGCCGCCTATACCAGACAGCGCCGCGGAGGATTCAATAGCGCAGCCTGCTTTCTTCGCTCCGCTTATAGAGAGAGAACCTGCTCTTGGATGTTACTGGGTATTTTACGGTACCGGAGACAGAGCTCATATTTTTAAGGAGAACACGAATAATAGATTTTACGCTATACTGGATACCGTAACCTTAGAATCTGGTTCTTATCCTTTAAATGAATATTATAATCTGAAAAATGCTTGGACTGAAGGTCCTTTTAATATTTCTATCGATTTTCCGGATGATAATGGATGGTTTATCAGCTATTCGGATTCTTCGACTTCTTCGACGCATGTTGATGAAAAAACCGTAAGCCAGGCTGTTATGTTGAAAGATACACTGATTTTTTCAACTTTTGAACCGACTGAATCTGCCACTGATTGTAATATAGGTGGGGGGGGTGCGAGAGAGTATTATTGTCAATATAAAACCGGAGGTGGACGTATCAGGAATTTGGGTGGTGGTATACCACAGGCTCCAAGGTATTCGTTTGGTATGGACGGAGGGGTTTTCGTAGTTCATCAGACGTCGGATTCGATTCTGGTTGAAACGGGTACGGGTTATGGAACATTGAAAAGGATACTTAAATGGAAAGAAAGATAATTCTTTTAAGTTTTGTTTTAGTTGTTCTTATAACAGGATGCGGGGGAGATGAGTCCTCCTCCGCGTCTTCTTCCAAAGGCGGAAATGTCGTCGCGGCGGATTATTCGCCGGCGCAGCCCACGTCTTCGGACGCGATAAATATCAAAATTACTGCCGTTGGAGGAGAAACTCCTGATTATAACTGGATTGTTAACGGAATACCTGTTCATAATGTTAGCGGGAATAAATTAAGTCCCGATAACTTCTCAAAAAATGATACGGTTTTTTGTTCGATTTTAATCGGAGGAGAAGAAAAAAAGAAAATCGGTCCGATTTTAATTAAGAATTCTCCTCCCCGGATAAATACTCTTACTATTTCGCCGGAGAATCCAAGGCACGGAAAAGATCTTTCGCTTAATGCTGATATAACGGATGCTGACGGAGATGAAGTTTCTCTGCTGATAAAATGGTTTATAAATGAGGAAGAAGTTAGTGCAAATCAAGTTTTATCCGGTTCCGAGTTTAAGGCTGGCGATAGGGTACATGTCCTTGCTACTCCTTTTGACGGAATAGGGGAAGGACTCCCTGTTAATAGCGGTTGGGTTCTGGTGCAGAATTCCGCGCCTGAATTTGTCTCTGCTCCACCTTCTATTGAAGGAAGAACAATGGATTATGAGATTGAAGTAAATGATGGTGACGGGGATAATGTAGATTTATCGCTGGAAGAGGGTCCTCCCGGTATGGTACTCACAGGGAATAAACTTGTGTGGGAAGCTCCCGAGATAAATAAAGATACTTCCTTTGTGATAAAATTAAAAGCCAGGGATGAAAGAGGAGGGGAGACAATTAATTCTTTCTCCCTGGATTTAAGAGCCACCGAAGTGCAGTAAGATTTTCCTTCCTTTCTTGCATTTCTCTGATTTCCTCATTTCTATCTATGTTGATGGAAATGAGGATTTCAGTTTTGTATATATAAACATATAGTCCAAGGTCCAACGTCCAAAGTCAAAAGTCAAAGCTGAATCCTAAAGCCCAAAATTAATATTTGACCATTTTAAAATTTAACCATTTGACTTTTCGTAGCTGGCGTTGACATTTCAAGGAAAGGAATTATAATAGTTCCGGACATATGATAAATATTAACGAAAATTACTTAAAATTAAAATCTTCCTATCTCTTTGCT
>CAYUYB010000136.1:0-7320 GCA_964449025.1 uncultured Desulfobacteraceae bacterium | reverse complement strand
TATGAACGCCTCGGGAAGAGGTTTGAGGATAGTTCTTACCCCAGGATGACACGTATCCTGTCCCGCGCTAATGAACCTTCGCTTTATCCCTCAGATAACAGATAAGGCCGCACTGCAGACAGCGGTTTGCCTCCCGCCGTGCCTGTTCTTCGGTATAACCTTTCGCGATCTCCATGTCGGGATTGCTGACGGACTCTTCTTCGGTTAACTCATCCATCTTCACCCGGGCCGCGTGAATTACCGGTTCCAGCTCGGTCAGGCTCAAGACCTTTGTGTGGGACCTGATCATGTTTAAGGGCGCCTCTACGGGTTCGCCGGTAAGGTAACTGTGCACGGAGCTTGCCGCCCTTCTTCCGGAACCGATCGCCTCCACCACCGCCTTATAATCATTCGCCTCTTCACCGGGCCGGAATATACCAATATCCTGTTCAGCAGAGGGCCCGGGATACGACGTAAAGGTCTCCCATTTGACAGGGCCCTCTATCTCGCTCACCTCCCGATCTTCTCCCTCCTCAAAGGAAGGGACGTAGATGAGTTCCGGAAACCTGCCCGCGCCCGTAAGCAGGGTGTCGACCGGAATGACATCCCTGTCGCCAATCTTTTTCCCGGACTCTGAAACAGGCGATACTTCAATCTGTGTCAGTTTATCACCTTCACCGGAAAGCCTGGTAAGGGCGGTCTTGAAAAGGAACTTTACCCCCTGTTCCTCCGCTCGCGAGATCTCTCCATCGGGTATCGGGGAACTGTCCCTGGCCGCCCGGGTAATGATGGATACGGCCCTGGCCCCCTGTTTAAGACAGTTCATGCCGGCCTCCAGTGCGGCCTTACCACCTTCCAGTATGGCTATATCTTTCCCCATGGAAGGCATTTTACCGGCGCGTTGATTGAGCATAAAATCTAAAAGGATCTGAACGCCCGGCAACGTGTAAGATGGGCTGTCGTCTGTCAGCCTGCCCGACAACTGGGTGTCCCACCCGCCGGTGGCCACAAACACCGCCGAAAAGCCGTCCTTTAACAGGGAGTCAACAGTGAAATCTTTTCCCAGCCTCTGGTCGGTCAATGCCTGGACCCCAACGTCGAGGATGCCTCTGATCTCCCAGTCCAGGACGTCCCTCGGCAGCCTGTTTTGAGGCACACCGGTCCTAAGCAGTCCGCCCAGCCTGGATGTGGATTCGTAGACCGTGGAATCGTGCCCCAGACGATTAAGCAGATAGGCGGCGGTTAATCCTTCCGCTCCCCCTCCCACCACCGCCACACGTTTCCCTGTCTCCGGGGCCCTCGGATTATGGGTACGCTGGCCGGAATTCATTTCATAGTCAGCCACGAAGCGTTTCAGAGGATTGATGGCAACCGGCTCATCCACCAGGTTTCTCCGGCACTCGTATTCACAGGGATGCACGCAGATGCGTCCGCATACGAGGGGAAATGGGTTGGTTTCTTTGATGATCCTCACCGCTTTCAGGTAATCTCCCTTTTTTATCTCGTTGATATAGGCGGGGATGTCTATCCCGGCGGGGCAGGCCCTCTGGCAGGGCGCGGAACATTCGTCCGTGGTTAGTTCGTGCTGAATGCGCCTTGAATAAGAGGAAAGGGTGATGATATTTTTTGGACAGACACGTTCACATGTCCCGCATCCGGTGCAACGTTCTTGATTGACTACCGGGAGGTTATCCCTTCCCATGGAAAGGGCATCAAAAGGGCAGGCATCCGCGCAGGTCCCGAGACCCAGACAACCTATGGGACAGACCTTCGGTCCGCCGCTCAAAAGAACAGCGCCCCTGCAGTCCATGGCCCCGTCATATGAATACTTGAGGTCGGCCTCCTGGGTACCGTATCTGCATCCCGGTCTGGCTATATCAGGCTCCCTGGCCTCCAGTTTGACACCCATTATCCTGGCGATCTCCGCGGCGACCTCGGGGCCACCTACCACGCAGGAGGAAGGGGACGACCGTCCCGACACGATGGCGGCCGCGTTAGCACTGCATCCCGGGAATCCACATCCGCCGCAGTTGGCTCCTGGTAACGCATCTTCCACTGCCTCTATCCTGGGATCCACCCAGACATAGAATATCTTGGACGCCACGGCCAGCCCGATTCCAACCATTGTGCCCAGACCGCCCATCAATAAAACTCCGCCCAGCATCTATACCTCCCATTTAACCATATGCCGCATTTGATTTAGATTACCTGTTTTTACGCCATTCCCTTGAATGCGAAAAAGGCGAGAGACATCATTCCCGCTCCCACCAGGCCGATAGCCGTATCCTTAAGGGGTTTGGGCACCCTGGCCAGGATGATGCGTTCCCTGACCCCTGCAAAAAGGATAAGGGCCAGGCCGAAACCCACGGCATAGGCGAATGATGCCACCAATGCCTCGAGAAAATTATATTCTTCCCTTATATTTATAAGGCAGACGCCCATTACCGCGCAATTCGTCGTAATCAGAGGAAGAAATATCCCCAGACCGGCATAAAGGGCGGGGATGCTCTTTTTCAGGAACATCTCCACGAACTGCACAAGGGAGGCTATTACCAGGATGAATGCCAGGGTCTGCAGGTATTCAAGCCCGTATCTGTCCAAGGCAAAGGCGTTCACCACCCAGGTGATCGCGCCGGCCATTACCAGCACGAAGACGACCGCCATCGCCATACCGGTAGCGGTTTCCATCCTCTTGGATACCCCCATGAAGGGACAATTTCCGAGGTATTGCATCAACAGGATGTTGTTCACAAAGATGCAACTTATTGCCAGCAAGATATAATCGCCCATATTTGTCTCCTTAGCGGTTTGTCTCTATTTTTTCCCAAGCATATTCATCACGCACAGCATAAGACCCAGGCACATGAAGGCTCCCGGCGCCTCGACCAGAAAGGAAAAGGGCTGAAATGAGGGACCCAGGACGTTATTTATGGAATATCCTATAAAAGGGAAGGTCAGGGTGCCGTTGCCCAGGATTTCCCTAAAGGTAGAAAGTGCCGACAGAGAAAGCGTGTATCCTATGCCGATGCCCAGCCCGTCCGCCAGAGAAGGAACGACCTTATTCTTGGAGGCAAAGGCCTCCGCGCGACCCAGGAGTATGCAGTTGACAACGATGAGAGGAATGAATATCCCGAGCTGCAGGAATAGAGGGTAGGCATAGGCCTGCATAAAAAGCTCCACGACCGTCACGAAGGTGGCGATCACTATGATATAGCAGGCTATCCTCACCTTTTTGGGGATAACGTTCCTGAGTAATGAAATAAGGACATTGGAGCAGACCAGGACAAAGGTCGTGGCTATCCCCATCCCCACCCCGTTTTCCAGACTCTTGGTTACCGCCAGAATGGGACACAGACCCAGGACAAGTCTGAAGGGAGGGATCTCGGCCCATAGCCCCTTGGTAAATTCCTGAACGACACTTTTTGCCATAACCCCTTATCTCCCCGTATTTCTCGTGAAATTGAACATTGTCCGGCTGAGAATTCGCGTGTAATCACGTCTTCATGTTATCAACAATCATATCCTTCAGGCGTTTATAGGTGTCCGAAGATTCCATAACAGCCGCGCATACGCCGCGAGATGTGACCGTGGCGCCGCTGAGCGCGTCTATCTCACCATTGTCCTGCTCTACCTTAAAGGTGTCTAGAATGGACATTCCATTGAACTGCCTGGTAAAGGAGGGGTCGGTCTTGGCCCTTGAGCCGAGGCCGGCCGTCTCACTGTGAGTGGTCACGCCAACACCCACGATCTCATCCCTCTCAATATTAACGGCGACCATGACACCTATCTCTCCCCCGAAACCTTTTCCGAAAGTCTCAAAGGCCACGGTATTTCGCCTGCCGTCAAATTCTCCTATAAAGAAATCGATCTCCCTTTCACCATCCTTGAGTCTGAATCGATCGTCAAGGGGGTTGTTGGTACACCCATCCATTATCTTGGATATGGTGGGGCCTTTGACAAAGGTTAGCTGCTGAAGCTCGATCCTTTCCTGAGTGATGCCTTTCACCGTGGACAATAAACCGCCCGCCACCGCGCTGAAGAGGGCCACAGACACAAAAAGTCTAAGCATCTCACGCATAGTCAACCCCTTTTCCCATGGGCCTTGGCCTGATCTTGTCGAGTAGCGGACTGGCCACATTGAGCATGAGAATGGCAAACACCGTGCCGTCTGAAAAGAATCCTATATCGCGTATCAATATCGTGAGTATGCCGCCCATCGTACCGTAGAGGAGCATGGGCACGAGATTGACAGGTGAAGATGAATCTTCGGTGGCGAGGAAAAATGCGCCGATCAAGGTGTAGCCGGTCAGGAGATGAAAGACCGGGCCCGCGTATCTGTCAGGGTCAGCCATGTTGAAGATGAGTGATGTCACGAATATTCCCGCGAGAAAGGAGATAGATATCTCCCATCTTATATGTCCCCTCAGCATCAGATAAAGTCCGCCGATTATCAGACCCAGTCCGAAGGTCGAACCTATTCCTCCGGTCTGTTGGCCCAGGAGCAGGTCGATGGGGCTATAATACGCAACGGAGGAGGCGCCGTGATGTTTTAACGCGGCCAATGGATACGCCGCGTAAAAGCGAAAATCATAGTTTACCAGGGCCTCATCAAAATTAAGCAGTCCTCCCCATGAAAGCATCAGTATGGCGATAGCGACCAGGACGGGGTTCAAGGGATTGCAGCCAATCCCTCCGAAGATCTGTTTTCCAATAACTATTGCCACGAACGTCCCGGTTAAAACCGCCCACCAGGGAGTGGTGGCAGGTATCAGCATGGCGAAAAGAAGGCCTATAACCGCGGCATTGCCGTCACCTATGCTGAGATCCCTTCCCATGGCAAGATTCATGAGCAGTTCCCAGAGTATGGCAAAGGAAATAGAGAGAGACACCACACCCAGGGCAGGTGTTCCATATTGATAGATACCCGCGACCACGGCCGGGATTAAGGCCAGTATAGTATTATAACTCCTGGTCTTTATACTGCTCCCGTTATGCCAGAATGGGGCGGGTGAGCCGAGGAGCAATTTCTGGTCAGGCATTAAGTCCCTCCGTATTCTTCAGCTTTTCGAATTCATATTTCCCCAGCATGATGAACTGAAAAACCGGTATTCGCGCCACGCAGACATAGGCGCAGAGGCCGCACTCGACGCAGGAGAGCAGATCGTATTCCCGCGCAGCCTCTTCATAAAGTCCGTTCTCGAGTACTCTTACCAGCATATTTACCGGGAGTCTTGCCGGACACGCCCTTACACACTCGCCGCAATTGAGGCAGGGCGTGTCAGAGTATAATGTGACCTGTCCCCTGTCCTGTATCATGATGGCATCCGTGTCCTCGGAAACGGGCGTATCCTCGGAATAGATGCTCTTCCCCTTCATGGGGCCGCCCACCACCAGCCTGTCACCGGTATAGGTATGGATATCCAGAAAATTAAGGACATCCTTCACCGGTGTACCGATCCTGGCCTTTATATTGACAGGGAGGCCTTGTTTGTTGATTACGGTAAAGATCTTATGGACCGGTATCCGCCCTTGACCGAAGGCGTCTGCCAGGGAGGCCACGGCTTCGGAAGAGATAAAGCCTACCCCCATCTGTTCACAGGCCTTTCCCGGCGGCACGGGCCTGTTCAGGAGCTCTGTCATTATTATCTCGGGTAACCCATGGGGATAGACAGGATCGACAACCTTTACCTCGGTGCCGATCTCTCCCGCTGATTTCGCGAGGGCAGGCGGGACAACCAAGATAATCCTTTTTGGGTTGGAAATCCTTCTAAGATAACCTATCCCCTCTTTAAGGGCGTCGGCTCTAGTCTTGATGATAAATTGATTGGTGGTGACCAGTAGGTCTTCATCAATGCCTTTAATAACCACGGTATCCAATGTTGGGGCCGCTTTAACAAAGGAGGCGAAATCCGAACACCCCGGCAGGCTTCCAAGGAATCTTAAGGCGGTTTCAGGAGAGGCCATCCCGCCGGAGTTGCGGAATTCATCATCCCACTGTTCGTCCTTTTCGGTCTTGATGGAGATGTGTGTCTGGCTTATACCCAGATATCCGATATACTCCGAGATCTCGGTAACCGTGCCTGTAGCCGGCGAGATAAAGTATTCATCATCAGCATCATGGAGGGATATCCTTTGGCCTGTCCTTACCTGGTCGCCTGTTTTTAGAAAACCTTCATCAATATTGGAACATGGCTTCCTAAGGAGGGCGGTAACCTTTTCCCCCAAGGCCAGCTCGAGGAGATCCGTTTCGTGCTTCTGGATCACCGGGTATCTGAGTTTTGGACCGCCCCAACCGAAAAACGGTTTTTTTATCATATCGGCCTCCTGACGGCTGACAGGAAACAGGCTAACGCCTTTGCTTCACCTGCTATTTATGAAAAAAGAGATTATTGAACATGGCAATCCGAACACTCTACCGGGCCACTGCCAATGTCTTCGTGACAGCCCTGGCATTGAAGATGGAAGGCTTCGGATCGGCCGGGCATATATTCTTCATCGCTATCCGCGAGATGACATTCTCCACATGAAAGAGGTTTTTCACCCGAGTCTTCTTCCCACATATGATGACATTCGATGCAATCGAAACCATACCCGTCCTCGGACGCGTGTATCTTATGGCTAAACAGCACGTTACCGGTTGTGGCTTTCAGCATTATCCTGACAGGGTTTTCCGGTTGTCTTTGGGGGAACTCCGCGTAACATACTATGCCGACCACAAAGAATACAAAAGCAGCAGAGAGCGGGATAATATATTCTCTTTTTAATCGCATTTCTGTTTTTCCTTATTGAAGCTGAATCTATTATCGATCAAACGCCATATTATACCTGACCTGCGATGTTGTCTTTAAAGAGCGGCTTTTAGGATGAAATAGAGCTGAATAAGCCGTTGTAATTAAAACCTTTTTTAACAAGAAGAAGCTTGGTGAAGATTCATACAATATGGATTTTTATAAAAAAGACTGTTCCTTTGTCAAGCAATATATGGGAAATCAGGCAGGGAAGGCGGGGAAGGCTGAAGCCGCGGTAGATGACTTCGGGATTGTCACTTGACTTGCTTGGCAGGGATTGATTATATAATTTCATTTATGCCTCTATCTGTTTCGGGCATAGCGCAGGGCGCAGCCGCCTTCGCCACGGGCTTCGGCGTGACAAGTCGGCGTGCCGGGTAGGGTGAGGCGTCAGGCGTCGGGGGATTAGGGATTAGATGATGTGATCAAAAGCTGAAGCCTGACGGCTGACAGCTCATAGGGCATAGCGGAGGAGAGGGCATAGCGTAAATTTAATTCCCTCCCCTAAAAGGGGAGACCTTTGAATAAGTCCTTTTTCCGTTATTCCGGACCC
>CAYUYB010000135.1:0-7328 GCA_964449025.1 uncultured Desulfobacteraceae bacterium | reverse complement strand
CATCAACATCCGTGCCTCTGGTAGTATACTTGTTCATGCGATGAGCCTCTATAAAAAGGGGCTGATTGAGCACGGACTCCATTCTCACGATAGCCGGATTATAACGCTCAACAAGCCCTACCTGGAGGATCAGGCCCCTGTCCCCGGCCATCTTTATTAGGGCATCGGCCGGTTCAAGCATGTATGTTATGGGTTTCTCTATGAGCAGATGAACGCCTTGGGTAAGGATATCCCTGGCAACCTCAAAATGAGACTCCGTTGGTACGGCAAGGCTTACAGCGTCCACCATGGGCAAGATCTCTCTGTGATTATCATAAACCCTGACATTGTAACGCCCTTTTATCTCGTTAGCCCGAACCGGATTCGTATCCACCACACCCACCAGTTCCACATCCGTACGGTCCCTGTATTTCTGAAGATGGTATTCCCCCAGATGCCCGACCCCTACCACAGAAACCCTGATCTTATCCTTTCCCATTCTCTATATCTCCATGAACCGGGCGACTTTCAGATGGAATCTTGCGTATACCCCTTGAATCACCTACCGTTAACAGGTATTTACGGTTCGAAAACCTTTCCGGATCAGCCTGTGTTAATAAGCAACCACGCATATACCCAGTCTATCGGCATCCTTCAACATATCCGCCTTGTCAAACATCAATGTCTTACCTGCCTCTATAGCCAAAACAGATGCATTTACCTCAGACATGACTTTTATGGTTTCAGGTCCCACTGAAGGCACGTCAAATCGCAGATCCTGATCCGGTTTGCTTACCTTTACTATAACGGCGCCCTTTCCAGCGATGGCACCACCCCTTTTTATGGTCTCATCGGTGCCGTCGATTGCCTCGAGGGCCAGCACCGTTTTATTCCTCACTACCACGCACTGGCCAACATCCAGACGTCCCAGTTCCTTGGCCACCATCCAGCCGAATCTTATATCCGACTCTTCCTTAATACCCGGTTTCTTCCCGGTAAGACATCCCTCGGGCGCCAATAGTTCCGGCAGGTACAGGGTTGAACTGACTGTTTCTATGCCCTCTTTAGCGAGTTCCCCGGCAACCGCCCTTAAAATGCCGTCATCATGCAATATCGCCATCTTTGACATCAGGGACAACCCCTTGAGGTCCGGCATCACTTTGCCGAACATGCGGCTCTTAGTAATGGTGCCGGCCATCAGGGCCTTTTTCACATTCTCTTTTTTAAAAGAACTGATCAGTCTGCCCAGTTGCCCCAGTTTAATCCATGTTATCTTATCCACGTAATCGGCCAGTTCAGGGTCCGTGTCCTCCCTATGGGCAACGGCTATCACACGAAACCCTTTTTTTCTGGCTGAGTCCGCCACCATAATGGGAAATTTGCCGCCACCGGCAATAATCCCGATGCCTTCTTTCTGTTCCATACGCTAAAACCTAGCGAGTGACCCCTCTTTTCGAACCATTAAAAAAATCCAGGAGCATGTCTAGCTCCGGAAAGGCCTCCACCTCTTTTCTGGCTCTGGCTATACCCTCATCAAATCTTTTACTCTCACGCCATATAATCCTGTAGGCCTTCTTGAGACCTTCTATAACCTCTTTGGAAAAACCATGGCGCCTCAGCCCAATCAGGTTGGGGCCATACAGTTTTGCCCTTGACCCGGCCGCGATCATAAAGGGGGGTATATCCTTGGGAAGACCCGTATTTCCACCGATAAAGGCATAAGCCCCTATCCTTACAAACTGGTGCGAGGCTGTCAGACCGCCCAGTGTGGTGTGATCTCCCACCACTGTATGTCCCCCAAGGGTGGCTGCGTTGGCCATGATTATATTATTTCCCAAGATACAATCATGGGCCACATGGCTGTAAGCCATCATATAGTTTCCATTGCCCACCGTGGTTACCCATTCCTGTTTGGTCGTGGCCCGGTTAATAGTAACATATTCCCTGATTATGTTATCATCGCCTATAACAACGCGCGTGTCCTCTCCCATATAACCTATATCCTGAGGAGGTGATCCTATGGACACATAGGGATATATCTGGTTCCTGTCTCCTATCCTGGTATCACCTTCGATTGCCACATGGGCGCCCACGAGCGTGTCACGACCGATTCTAACATGCCCCCCGATCATGCTGAAGGGGCCGATCTTGACCCCCTGCCCCAGTTCTGCATCCGGGCTTACCACCGCGGAAGGATGTATATCCATCTCCTCTTAACCTATCTGCGCCACAAATTCCGCTTCGGTTACCAGGGCGTTATCAACAAAGGCCTTTCCTGCAATCTTCCACACCCTGTTACCCGTTCGGATTGGTTTAACCTCAAACACAAGCTGATCCCCCGGCACCACGATCTTCCTAAATTTTACCTTATCTATAGCCATAAAATATATGGAAGGATCTTTATCCTTGACCAGACTATCATCTATGGAAAGACGGGCCAGAACGCCCCCCACCTGGGCCATCGCCTCTATGATCAAGACCCCTGGCATTACAGGATTGCCCGGAAAATGCCCTTGGAAAAAGTGTTCATTACAGGTAACATTCTTTATGCCTACCGCCCTTTTACCGGGTTCCAGTTCAATAACCCTGTCCACCAGCAAAAAAGGATATCGGTGAGGAAGCAACCTGACAATATCTTCATACATAATAGGCAGTTTCATGGCATGTTCCCCTTTAACAACTCTTCCAGTCGTTGTATTTTCTTTTCAAGGCTACGGATATGTTCGTTGAGCTGGGGCAGCCGGGCGATCAGCCCTCTTGTTCTCAACCACAGGCGGGGAGGCATCCCCGGGTTGCCCAGTACCGCATCCCCCGGCGCCACGGATTTATGGATTCCTGCCGCAGACCCGATCATGGCCTTGTCTCCTATTTCGACATGATCCTTGACCCCTACCTGTCCACCGATGACCACGTTCCTACCAATACGCACGCTACCTGATATACCCGTGAGTGCGACTATTATTGTATTTTCTCCCACCTCCACATTGTGGGCGATCTGAACAAGATTGTCCGTCTTAACCCCTCTCTTAATCCAGGTCTTCCCAAGGGCAGCCCTGTCAATAGTGGTGTTAGCGCCTATCTCAACCTGGTCATCAACCTGGACAATACCCAGTTGGGGTATCTTTACATTCTCGGTTTCATCACGGACAAAACCGAATCCGTCACTCCCTATAACACAGCCTGAATGAATAATTACCTCTTTTCCAAGAATACTGTCCTGCAAGATGGTAACGTTTGGATAGATTGTCGCTCCACTGCCGATCCTGACCCTGTCTCCTATAAATACACCGGGGAATATAGTAACATTATCACTGATAACCGCATCCCTTCCCACATAGACCAACGGATAAATAGAAACGTTTTCCCCGATGAAACTTGTCTTATCTATCACCGCGTCTTTGCTTATGCCTGAAAACCTGGGAACAGGGGGAGCAAAAAGCCCGGCCACCCTGGCATAGGCGAGTCTCGGTTCACTCACAATAATCTGAGGACGAGGGTATGAGTCAACAGGTTCCGCAACAATAAGCGCGGAGGCCTTTGTATCCTTGACCATATCCCTGTAACGGCTGTCAAAAAAGAAGGATATGTCTCCCTCGGAGGCCTGATCAAGGGATTTTATACCTGAAATCAATACCTGATCATCCCCAACTACCTGCCCCCCTACAAGAGCTGCAATATCTCCGAGCTCTTTCTTCAAATCACGCCCCTATGGTTTGGCTTCATTAAAGTCCTTAATTACCTGATCCGTGATATCCAGTGCCCCCGAATAAAAAAGTACCCCTGAACCCGATTTTTCAAGTATAAGGTCAAGATCCTGCTTCATTGCGACACCTTGAACAATCACCTCCAGCTCCATTAATATCCTTTTCTTTGCACCCTCCTCAGCCTTCCTCGCCTCCTCGTTCAGATCCTGCGCGAGATAATTAAGGTCCCTTAACTTTTTGTTATATTCCTGCTGTTTGCTTTCCTTTGCGTCCAGGCTCAACATCAGGCTCTGTTTCTCAATCTCTTCCTGCAATTTGGTCAATTCTTGCTGGGCCTCGTTATATCTCTGCTGCATGGCCTCGAGATCCTTTTGCAGAGACTCAGAGATCCTTTTGCCCTCATTGGATTCGTAGATACATCGCTGGATGTCCAAAACCCCTATGCCTAACAGATCGGCAGCCTGCGCGTTATGCTGAAACAAAAAAAACGCTCCCGTTATAATAACCATTCCAAGTAATCTTCTCATGTTGTCCCCTTTCATCAAAATCATTAAAAAGAGCCTCCCATATTAAATTCGAATTCCCCCGCGCTTTCGCCCGGCCTTTTATCAAGCTTGATTCCATATTCCAGCTGGAGAGGCCCCATAGGAGAACGCCACCGGATACCAAAACCTACTGACCGTCTAGCCATGGATTTCCAGTCATCAATTTCTTCAAAGGCATTCCCTGCGTCAAAAAACACCACGCCCCACACCCCCTCTTCTTCACGCAGAGGGATCCTATACTCAAGATTCCAAAGCCACATCTTATCGCCGCCTATTTCGACACCCGTCTCGGGATCAATGGGTGAGATATCTCCCCATTCATAACCTCTAACAGAGTTGATACCCCCGAGCCTGAACCTATCATAGTTAGGCAGCCTTCCCCCTTCCCTCTGAGCCACATATCCCGCACTGGCCTTTGTCATCAGCACCGTGCCCTTCCATACCGGGAAAAACCAAGCTGACGTACCCAGATATTTATTAAAATAGGAATCTCCTCCCAAGATCCCTCCAGCGTACTCCAAGGACACGCTGTTTATGGAGCCTCTGGTTGTACCCCAAGGCCTATCCGTGGAGTCCCTCCCTATACCCAAGGTTACACTGCTTGTAAGGATATTTCCAATCATACTTTGAATAAACAGGGCGGCATTCAAATATACATCCTTGATCCTGGCGCTGTCATAGAAGTATCTTACAGATGCTCTTGTGTAATCATCAATGCCTAGCGGCCATCCGAAGACAAGATCACCTCCCTTGCTGTCCTTCGTATAGTAATCATATTCAGTTTGCCAGTTATAAATATTTATGGACGAGGAAAGGTCTCTGTCAAAAAGCCATGGTTCTGTAAATCTCAGGTCAAACTCGGTTGTGCGGCTGCCTATATAGGCATTGAAATTTACATACTGCCCTTTTCCAAAGAGGTTTTGCCGCGATATCTGAGCCGATAATATTGTCTTGTCAAAGGCACTATACCCGAGACCCACGCTGAAGGTCCCGGTAGGCTGCTCTTTTACATTAATATCCAGTATTATCAGGTCATCCTGGCTCCCTTTTCTGGTATCGGTCTCCACCTCTTCAAAATAGCCCAGCCGATCAAGGTTCTCTTTGCTTCTGTTTATCTTTTCTCCGCTGAATAAACCCCCTTCCGTAACCTTGAGTTCGCGCCTTATCACCTTATCCCTGGTTGTGGAATTTCCAGTTATATTGATCCTCTCAAAACGAACCTTTTCTTTCTTATCTATTATATATGTAATATCAATCATATGATTTTCATCGTCCCGCTTGGGATCGGGAGTTATATCCGCATAGGCATATCCCTCATTGCCGTAGATTTCCTTCAACGTGTCGATATCATTGTGCATAACCTCCCGGTTAAAGACCCCCTCCTCATCCACTTTCACATACTCCAGGAGGTCACTTTCCGGTCTTATGAGCTCACCCTCTATCCCCACCGAATTGACCCTGTATTGATCACCTTCGATTATTGAAATGGTGATATCCAGGCCATGCTTCTGTTCATTGTAGGTGATCTCAGGTTCTCCCACCTGCACGTCTATATATCCGTGATTATTATAGAAAGATGTTAACTGGAAGATATCATATTCCAGCTTGTCTCTCTCCAGTATGCCTGCATTGGTAAACAAGGAAAGAAGTCCCTTTTCTTCGGTCAGCATAATCTTCTTCAGTTTTTTATCACTGAATATCTCATTCCCAACAAATCTTATGTCTCTAATGTAGATCTTTTTACCTTCCTCTATCTGGTAGACCAGTGAGATCTCATTGTTGGGCAATTCTATAATTTTATCAGTAATCTCTGTATCATAGTACCCCTTTTTCCTGTAAAAATCCCTGAGCCGGTTTATACTCTGCTTTATCTCGCTCGGATTATATATGGCATATTCTTTCAGCCCTAACTCCTCCCTTAGACTATCGTCTTTTTGCCTTTCATTGCCCTCAAAGGAGATCCCGATAATAACAGGCTTTTCCGTAACATGGAATGTTACTATTTTTCCGTTGGGATCGTCTTCCGTTTCGATAATCACGTCAGAGAAAAACCCCATGCTATAAACTGAGCGCAAATCCCGGTCCAGCTGATCAGGGTCAAAGGGATCCCCTTCTTTGCTTTCAATCATCAATAGGATTGCATCAGTCTCCACGCGTCTGTTGCCCTTAACCTGGATCCTAGCGATAGGAGTAATCCCGGATATTCGCCTGTCAATCCTGTCCGCAGCCTTCTTTGTTCCATCTTCCAATCCAGTACTATCTTCCACCAAAAAGATTGAAAAGGGCGCATTGGCCGACGTGGTATCTACTATATCCATATCGATCGACACCTTATCTCCTGTTTCAGCAATGCTTCCATGGATAACCCAATCCGCTTCCAAGTCCTTTCCAATGGCAATGATGTCCGGGGTATCCAAAGAAGGCAAAAATGCATCAGGATGTCTGTTAACATCATGAGGACTGATAACATCGTAACCCTTGTCTGACATACGGGAGGTCAACCCCTCCTGCACCTCTGTGCTGAGATGGTCCAGGCCCATGAGGGATTCTACCTTAAACGGCAGGACAGCCACTCTTGTCTCCTGCATGGCCCGCCCCACCCAGGGCATAAAGAGAAATAATATTATAAGAAAAAATGTATTAAGCCTTTTACCGAATATGTCCATCAACTATCTCCATCACTTTTGACATCCTTTCCGCCAGACGCTGATTATGAGTCGCAATAACCATGCTCAGCCCTCGTTGCTCTCTGATGTCTAGGATAAGGTCCATTATCTCTTCGCCCGTCATTCTATCAAGATTTCCGGTCGGTTCATCAGCCAATAACAGCTTAGGTTTCATTAACAATGCCCTGGCAATAGCCACACGCTGCTGCTCCCCTCCTGAAAGCTCTCCCACCCTATGGTTGAGCCGTTCTCTCAAGCCCACCTCTGTCAAGATATTCCTTGCCTCTTCTTTTGATGTGTCCCAGTCTAACCGCCCGATGAGGGCAGGCATAATGCTGTTTTCCAGGGCATTAAACTCCGGCAGTAGGTTGTGGAATTGAAAGATGAATCCGATTTCTCGATTCCTTAAACGACACAGCGCGGTTTCATCCATC
>CAYUYB010000134.1:0-7348 GCA_964449025.1 uncultured Desulfobacteraceae bacterium | reverse complement strand
AGGAAGATTCACCCCTTTTTCGGTACCATGCTTCCACAGTGGCATCATGGTTGGCGTCCCCCTCTATATACCATTCAAACCCCAGGCATATGAGAGTCGGAGGTTCAATAACGAATCTTCCCGGTGTCACCGCGTTCCGTTCTTCCCGATTTTTCTCCTCAGATACTTTACCATAGCCACGGCCGGATAAACCCGCGAATAAGAGAAATACAAGGGAAAGCGCTATGAAAAAATTCCTTTTGATTTTCATACGTTACCGCCTATTTAAAGTCGATAATCTTATTGACTCAATTAAGCCTTTCGTATATCTATATATATTATTTACGGTAAATCGCCAATAAAATATTCTACGTCAAAAAAATCAATAAAACCAATGCAATACCGTATACTTAAATCCCTTCTTCTTAACTTAAATACTATGAGGGTATAATATGAAAATCTTCAGCAATATCTTTATATTGGTATCAGGCCTTCTTTTTGTATCTGCATTTCAAGTATGGACTGTTGCGGCTGCCGATGTTGATAACAAACAATAACTTCTAACAAAACTTTAATAAGGAGGCAAATATGCACCAATATAAAAAAACCACCATCACAATGCTTACGCTGTTCTGCTCGATGTTTTTTATTGGTCAAAGCTTCGCCAGAAGCTATGCTGATGACCGGGCAGAAATTGAGAACCTAGCGGCTCGCTACATGTTTGCGCTTGATTTCCTCAATGCTGACGACTATGCCGCCACTTTTACTGAAGATGGCATCCTCAACCATGGCGGCGGAATTGAAAGAGGACGCCAAGAAATACGTGAATTTATATATGAGTCTAAAAAAAAGAGGAAAGAAAGAGATGCCAAAACTCTATCCGAAGGAAAGAAAGTAATACCGGCTCGTCATTTTATTACTAACATGGTAATTAATGTTAAAGGAAACAAGGCGACAGCCAAAGCGTATTGGGTAAACGTAAGCTCGGGAAATGATGGTTACGCCAGAACCTTTAGTTATGGGCATTATGAGGATTCGTTGGAATATGTAAATGGCGAATGGCTGTTTTCAAAACGCATTATCTTTAACGAATACTGGGAAGGTCGCGGATACGGAGTGTTAAAACCAGAGTAGGGAGTGCATTTACTTTATCGGGATTAAAGTCAAACACCTATTCATATGTACGGCATACATTGATGAGGAGCACGCCACCTGAGATCACCGACTGGTGGTGCGGCAAATGGGGTGCCTTTGTAAACCGTCAAACCGTCTTTATAGATTCCCTGTATTAATCCTCCTTCTGCCTTGATTTCATCAGGCTGCTGTGCTGCACTAAATCCGCTGATAAATATTATAAATATCGCGATTCCAAAAACTCTGATCTTCATAAGAATGGTTCCTTCCATAAAATGTTAACCCTTATCTTACAGATTTGGAAGGAAACAGTAGTTATGCCCTTTTTCTATTGTCCCAGCAAAGAATACCCTGATTTAACCTGGAGCGGATAACCTATATCCGCGTACTTATCTCCAGATGCATTCCAGGCCGGCCAGTCTATTAGGTCCTTTACGCTGGGATTTCCTGTTTTCATGAATTGGGCCCAGATGGTCATCACCTCATCAGCGTCCTGTATATCTTCATTTGTTACTCCTGCGTTGGCAGTTACTCCATCAGGACGTTTTTGGCCGAAGGCTGATCCTATATGCATTTCACTCCAGGCCCAGGGAAGATCGATGAAGCCGAAAACATAAGGCAGTTCATTTCCATGGCCGGTAGTGCCGCCAAGCTTTCTCCACCCTGCCGGAACCAGTCCAAAAATACAGGCATAACTCTCAGTACCGGCTTTAATGTTACCATTGAAAATGTCCATGTAGGCCGGAATTTGTTTAAGCATTGTGGGCCTCGCATTGAATATTTCCCCGTAGTTGGCAACCCCCAATAGCGGAACAGCATTGTGATTGCCTTCTCTGATGACTTTGTCATGGGAATCCGGAAATACATAACCATCTACTGTGTAGTTCCATACAGGACCAGCCGGTGTAAACATATTCAGTTCTGCGCCAAGCTCGCTATTGGCCTTTTCGACGGTCTTCCGGTCGAGTGCCCGTGCTTCAGCCAGTGTGGTGACTCCCAGCTTGGCGAATAACTTAGCGCCTATAGCCTCCTGGTCCTTAAGGGGAATTCCAGGAAACAACATATATAATGAGCCGCTCTCAATAATAGCCTTGTGGAAAAGCCCCTTAGCCAAAGGTGAGGCAAGCATACCTATAACTTTTCCCCCACCTCCGGAAAAACCGGCGATGGTGACATTATTCGGGTCGCCACCAAAAGCAGCAATGTTCCTTTGTATCCATTTTAGCGATGCAATTAGGTCTAAGACCATGTAGTTCCCTGAGGCATTATGGGGTGACTCGCTGGAAAGTTCCGATGCGGCCATGAGGCCCATTACTCCTAACCTATGAGTGACTGAGACTAGGACAATGCCATGCTCGGGTAATGCCGGTGAGTTGGAGTCCAGGGAGTTGCCGCTGCCCATATGGTAGCAACCGCCATGGAACCAGACCATTACCGGCAATTTTTCGAAGGCGTTCTCAGCCGGTGTCTGGATGTTTAGATAAAGGCAGTCCTCGCCTATCTCTATTTTTGATTCTCCCATGGGATTAGCTATGTCCTGGGATGGTGTCAAGCCGAAATCGGTGCACTCGCGGATGCCCGACCAGGGCGTAATCGGCTGAGGCGGTTTCCAGCGCAAATCCCCTACAGGGGGGGCGGCATAGGGAATGCCTCGAAAGATATGAACGGGATTGTCGCTGATTACCGTACCGGAAATATAACCGCTATCAATTTTTAACAGCGCCGTAATTGGTTTTTTGGAGTCACAGGCCGGTGCCACTAAGGCCATTACACAAACCATAGCAGCCAATAGTGAAATAATTAATGTCTTTCTCATCAACTTCTCCTTTGTGTCATTTAAAAATTATCTTCATGTGAATTATCCCGGATACAGATATTTATATAATACTGTGTATCAAGTAAAAACACAAGAACATCCATATATCAAATTATAAGTAATCGATAACCCGTATCTTCTCTTCTTGATCTTGGTCACAACTTATAGACGCCATATTCTTGGGCTGCCTCGATCACAGCATGCATGCAGGTCTGGTCGCATTTATCCGGACCGGAACCCAGCAAGAGGATGTAGCCGCCCCCTTCACCGCAGACCTCGATGAGTTTACGGCAGTACTCTCTTTAGTTTCCTGCGGTGAATGCGTATAGAGTTGCGCAGCAGTGGCGTTGCCGGTGATACAGGAGGAATCGCCCGCTATCTTCTTGGCTTTGAACATGTCCGTTTGTTCCATTGTCCACACTGCCGAAGTACGCGGCAACTCACTGATGATCTTCAAACGTTCCTCATTATAGGTCCCGTCGATCACCATTCTTGGAACATAGCCTTCGTTAATAATACCTAAGAGGAGTCTACGGAAGGTGGGCCAGTAAAACTTCTCGAACTGCTTCACGGACATGAAACTATCATATCCCCTGTGAATCGGGATAAAGACGATTGGACTGCGTGCCATATTGGCCATACTTACGGCTTATTCTATAGAGCTATCAACTATGGACTCTAAAGCCTCCAGCAGCTTTTCGTGCTGACGGCATATATCCATAGACGAGCCATGGGTTCCCCGCAACATATTGGCCACGGTATCGAAGGCTTCCCAGTTACGGTGAGTAAAGTACCTCACTCCAAAATCAAAGGGATCGTTTATAAGAAGGTCGCACTCGTCTGCCTGCACGCACTCTTTTTCCACGTAATTCTGAAGGCTGGCATTATCCGGAAGGCCGTGACCGGGCCATTTGAGTGTCTTAATATCGAGAATCTCATATGCCCTGGCAGGGAAAAATTCAGGGAAGTCGTTGGTATCCTGATCATAATCCTGGAGCCATTTTGTCCAGGCAGGTATAATTTTTGAATAGTCATAAAGTACATCATTCAGAGTAAATCCGGCGTTATAAGCAATGATAGCACCGCTTGTAAGATGGACAGGAACACGGTCGGGAATTTCCATCTTAATGGCTTTAATCATGCGGGTGGCGCGTTCCTGATATTTATTCTTCGCTGCCGGACTGTTGAACTTGATATCATCGGTGGAAAGCCATTTTTAAACCGTAAACCGTGACGCTGTTAGGTTTAAGTTTCTCCTCAATCACTTTATAATAAAACATGTTTTACTAATGATTGTTAAATATTAAACCTGATAAGTCGCTCCAGTCTAGAATAAAGCGGACATAATAATTGATTTTTATATAACAAACCTCTGTGAAGAGTGTAAATTCAATGAGGTGATTACTTATTTATGATTTGATGCAATGGGTTTACAGCTATCAGTTTTAAAAATCAAGGGAAAAGAGAAGAGAGATGAAAGGTCAAAGCTGAAAGGGAAGACAAGTCCAGAGGTCAGAATAGTAAAAATATAAGACCATTGACAGATCTTTATTATTTCCAAGATAACACGCAAAAATCAAGGCATGAGACCTGCAGGGAGATAGTATTTACCAATACCGCATTATATTTATAACCAATTGCTCAGATGTGGAACGTAACGTAGCACAAAAGATCTGAAAAACCTGGGGCTGTCCCTGGTTAAAAGCAGGCTATAGACTGTCAGGAAAACCTGGATTCCCCGGCTTGTCACGCCGTAGCTTTATGCGAAGGCAGGATCAGCCGGAGAATGACGACAAAAACACTTATGAAAAAATTTCAAGACCTGACGCCCATTCATTTCCCAAACCTCATTAGTACTGTTTTGATTTTGTATGCCGGTTGAAGAAGTCAAACACATCCGGCATGCTGCCCCCGATGAAAGTGCCGTGATTACCGCTGAATCCATGCAGCGCCAGAACCAGCGGGGCTTTTCTGTCTTTTGTAACCTTTGAGGAGACAAATACCGCATAAGGAAGCATCTCGTTGGTATCGGTAAACAGATACTCCCGCAGTTCCACGCGGTCGTCAACCGGATCGGCCCCGGTGCGTCTGCTCTCTCCGGCTGTTTTACCAACCGGTGGGCTAGTGACCTTTGAATTCGCTAGGTTGTCACCGGCCCTGTCAGCAGACGCATTCTGTGCCGCTGCTGAAACCGCTATAAAAACACCCATAATTACAGTAACAAGCAATAGTCTTTTTGTTCTTAACATGCTTAAAAGCTCCATTACATGCTCACAGGTGATTTCTGTTTAATATGGAAACCCCCTAGTCCTGAAACAGCAGAGGAGCAAGCTCGTGCAGGCTTCGCCGCCATGACGGGAATTCGTGGGCAGTATCCGGGGAGACGTAGAATACGCTGTTGATACCGGCCTTCTTTAACGCGTCGGAGTTCTCCTTGGGGTCTCCGCCAAATGGGCCCCGTCCTCCGCCATGGTTACCGTCGAGTTCGCGGCTTCCATAACTCACAAAGACCAGTTTGACTTTCTCTTTAAAGCCGATGGTGCTGTTGACATCATCCATAGAAATACTCCTCAATCCGCGCCATTAAAAGGATGTTACTCCGCTGTATCATACACCGATAATCCTGTTGACACATTTATGGCCTTTGTATACCTATATATATTATATAGGGTTAATTGCATATGGAATATTTTATTTTGAATAAAATCAGACTCCCTGGGAAAATCGATTACGACATATAATCAATTTTGCGACGCTGGCATTGATCCCGATTTTGGCAGGCCAAAGGCAAACCTGAACAGAATAGATCAGCCGCCCTATGTTGCCCTTAAGCTCTATCCGGTCATGTATAATACCCAGGGCGGCCCGAGGCGGAATGCCTCATGTCAAGTAGTTGATC
The DNA here is from genome assembly GCA_964449025.1 of uncultured Desulfobacteraceae bacterium. Classification (GTDB taxonomy): domain Bacteria; phylum Desulfobacterota; class DSM-4660; order Desulfatiglandales; family HGW-15; genus CAYUYB01. The sequence continues at coordinate 1,520 of CAYUYB010000134.1, read as the reverse complement.
CCTTTAACAATCCCATACCGAGATTATGCAGTTCGGGTGAACTGGGATCATTCCGGGGGCGGATGCACAATGGCGGCGGCAACAACTCCGAGTGTCTTGTGACCGGTCGCGTCGCCGGAGCCAATGCAGCAGCACTTTCTCCATAATAATCCGATTAAAAAAGGAGCTGTTAACGTGAAAAAGACAACCTGTTTAGTTGCACTATTGATCTTGTTATGTTCGGTACAAAAAACCTTTGCAACAGATAACAAAACGAATACATTGAAATGTTCCGCTTTTTCACAACTTGCAGGGGAGGGCTTTGTAGTCGAAAAGGCAGAGATTGTCCCTGCCGGACCAATACCGGGGCCTGGCGGAAATGGTGATCCGCTTCCGGAACATTGTCTGGTTCAGGGGATGCTCAATCCCCGAGCAGGCGCAAAGGGACAAAAGTTTGGGATCGGTTTTGATCTTCGCATGCCAACAGAGTGGAACAGCCGGTTTTTATTTCAGGGAGGAGGCGGACTTGACGGTGTTCTTGCCCCTGCCATTGGAAATCTCATGGGAGCAGTAAAGCCTTCGGCGCTGGCTCGTGGTTTTGCGGTGGTGTCAACGGATGGAGGACATCGCAGCAGTATGCTCGATGGCTCCTTTGGACTGGACCAGCAGGCACGTATTGATTATGCCTATAATGCGCTGGACAAAATAACACTAAAGGCAAAGGAACTGATTGAAAAATATTACGGCACGTTTCCATCCTATTCATATTTTATCGGGTGCTCTAATGGAGGACGTCAGGCTTTGACAGCCTCCCAGCGCTTTCCTCTTTATTTTGACGGTATTGTTGCAGGTGACCCCGCAATAAAATTCTCAGGGATAGCAATTGATCAGATATGGAACCTTCAGGTGGCAGCCCGCATTGCGCCAAATGATGACAAGGGCCGCCCCATCATTTCACAAGCGTTTTCCGATAGGGATTTACGCCTTGTGGCCGACAGTCTTCTTGATCGTTGCGATGCGCTGGATGGAATCGCTGACGGTTTTATCAATGACTGGCAGGGCTGTGACTTTGATCCCGGAGTTCTAACCTGCAGATCCGAAAAGACAGAATCCTGCCTTTCAAAGGCGCAGGCGGATGCGTTACGGGATATCTATGCCGGGCCGCAAACCGGTGACGGGAAGTCCCTTTATGGTCCGTTTAACTATGATACCGGTATTGCAGAACCGGCCTGGAGGGCCATGCACATCGGCTCTTCCGGAACCGGACAATGGGATTCCGCTGACGCGACACTCGGGGTGGTTAATCTGGGATATTTACAATTGACACCCCCTGATCCCGACCTGGACCCTCTTGAGTTTGATTTTGATCGTGATGTTGAACGAACCCGTCACACGGCAGCCATTGCTGATGCGGACTCAACTTTCCTTGAAACCTTTGCACGTCATGGAAAAATGATCGTCTATCACGGACTTTCCGATCAGGGCATGGCCTCAGGTGTGCTTTCCGGCTGGTACGATGAAGCGGTGAAAGTCAACGGCCG
>CAYUYB010000133.1:0-7352 GCA_964449025.1 uncultured Desulfobacteraceae bacterium | reverse complement strand
TCCCATGGGGCAGATTTATGAATTGCTGATACCGGATGAGGTCCATGGGGGTGAAACCGAGGTTTTCCAGGTCCTGAAAAAGGATGTCCGGGTCCATGATCCTCATCACCAGCTTCTCCCCGAATGCCACGGGTATGGACGAGACCCTTATCTCCGATTCAACGCCTTCCTTTTCCATCTTTATGCGGCCGTCCTGAGGCCTTCGCTTTTCAGCCATGTCCAGGCGGGCAATGGTCTTGATCCTGCTGATAATGGCGGGGTGGACGGTTTTGGGAAGTTCGTACACGGTGTGCAGGGCCCCGTCTATCCTGAACCTGACGATGCTTTTGTCCCTCTTGGGCTCAATGTGTATATCGCTTGCCCTCTGATCAAAGGCGTAACTGAAGAGGTGGTCGACGGCGTTTACTATATGCTGGTCATCGGAGAGGAGATCTTCGGGGGAACGGAGACGCACGAACTGCTCCAGGTTGCCCAGGTCGAGGGAGGGACCCGCGAACTGGTTCTCGGCTGCCATTATGGACCGCTTGAAGCCGTAAAATTCGCCGATCAGCTTTATTATATCGGTCTTGGTGCTGATCACGGGATTGACTTTCATATGGCTGACCTGGGCTATATCACCCATTGCCTCCATATTAAAGGGGTTTGGAGTCGCCACGGTCATGGTGCCGTTACTTACCTCCACAGGCAGAACCAGGTGCTTCATGGCGAAGGTATGGGGTATAGTCTTCGTAATAAGGTCAAGGTCAAGCTCCAGCGGATCGATCTTTTTATAGGGGATCTTCCAGACCTTGGAAAGCATCTGAAAGATGGTGTCTTCGTCCAGTATCTTGGATCTGTCGTCGGCCCTTTTCAGCTCCAGAGAGGCTATAATATCAACTATGGTCACGGGACTGTCCGCCCTTGTCTTGGACCCTGATGAGGCGCCCCTCATGGCCTTTATCTGCTTGAGCTTGGACCTAATCTGATTCTTCTTTACCTGGATATCCTTGTTTTGAGCCTCGTCTATCAGGCCTGTTTTCAGGAGGATGCTGCAGATATTGTCATCGGTGAATTTATTGATGTTTTTGCCGGGCATATCAGATTCCTATATAAAAATCTTCGGTTCTTCTCCTGGTTAGTTGGGAGAAAGGGATCAAGGATTCGAGGTCTTCCCATAGAAGTCAGGGAGATCTTCGACAAGACGCAAGTGTCGGCTTTTTCTCATTCTTGAATTTTTCGCTGGAACCCTTCAGCCCTGGAATCCTTGAATCCTGATTATCAATCAGCCCATCCTCCCAGGCACTGCGGGGGGTGGACTAATTTAAAGATGATCCAGTTTTTCTCAATTTGGAGAAGAGTTTACTACTAAGATGGGCTTATGGCAAATAGATTCTTTTGAGGATGGGCATAAAAGCATGGAATTAAATATCTTTTAGGGTTCCAGGATTTTACCGTCGACAGTTCAGAAGCTTAAATCCTAGGGGGATTAAGGTGGGGTCTCCCTAGATTGTTCCTGATAGTGGCTGGATTCTTCGATCGAGTCGAAGAATGACAAAAAAATTGTCGAAGAATGACAAAAAAATTGTCGAAGAATGACAAAAAATTTCCGAAGAATGATATACTAAAACGTCTTGTGTCATTCCCCGGCTTGCTTTGCCTCGTCCGAAGCCTATGGGCGAAGGCGGGACCGGGTAATCCAGGGTCGTGAAAAGCTAGAGGGGTTGGTTTCTGGATACCCCGGATAAACCGGGGTATGACAAAAAGGTTTTGTGATTTGAGTCTTTATCGTATACTTTCCAGGACCTGATCCCTCTTTTCACCCAGGAACAGCACCACCTTCTCAACCTTCCAGAACCCCTCCCACTTCTCTCCGGGCCATATCTCGACCAGGCTGCCCACCTCAAGATTGGCGAATCGGCCCAGCAAGAGGTCTTCGGATGTCCCGTAATCTAGATATACCTTCTCTACTATATAATTACGGTTTTCGACCTGGATGATGTTTTCTTTATAAACGATCTCAATAACCTCTCCTATAACGGTATCCTCTTCCTCTTGCCCATGGGAAGGGACGGACAGGAGGGGGGTCGTCAGGAGAAGGCCAATGGTTAAAATAACACTTAATGTCCTTTTCATTATTTTATGCTCCCTTCTTTTGGCTTCTATTCCTCTTTCCATGAGGTTACCCTGGTCAGCATTGCCTCCAGATTCACCTTTTTGGCCTCCAGTCCTCCGCCGGTAGTGGTGACGAACATCGTATCCTTGTGCAGCACGGGCTTGGACGGTTGGCCGGCACCCAGGGCGATACCGCCGACAGCAATGGTCTCTTCACCCTTATGTATAACGTCAGATGAGTTGATTACGCCGTCCGCGTTAATGTCAAAGACCGGTTCATCAGGGGGGAGGCCTGTCTGCATGTCTACCGCGAAGAGAAAGGCGTCGCCGCTTCCGGCACAGACATCTATATCAGGTATAAAGGTGGTGAAAAAGACTATCCCGGCCACCGCGAGGGGCTGTGAGACCACACGCTCGCTCCCTATAAGCCCCTCTGAAGTGTCATCCAGCCCGATGACCCATGGCCCGCCGGTCTCATTAGTGCCGGTAACCACCCTGAAGGCCTCTCCGGTTGCCTCATCCGTTTCATATCCTGCCGCGAGTACGGCCAGATCACTCATGGTGTAGGTGGTATCTCCGGCTGTGTTGTCTTTGAGACCGAAGAAATACTGCTGTGGTGTGGAGTATTTATCCACCTGTTTCTCGTATATACCTGTTCCGAAGTATACCCAGATCTCGTCTTCAGCCACGGCGTAACCGTAATCCGCCCTTGCCCGGATAGGATTGCTGTGATCAGAGGTATTCTGCGAATCATAGAGCTTGGTGATTACCGGGGTCATATCCTTGCCTATCTCTTTAACCCGGTACATGGAGCCGTATAGGTTGCCCGTGTAGAGGAAATCACCTATGAAGTCACCCTCAAAGTCGGCTACCATGGCTGAGGAGAGGGCGTCATTTTCAAGGGTAGCTGATGAGATCTTGATCCTGTTAATCGGGTTATTCCCCGAATCCATCCATAAAGGATCCTTGTTGTCGGCCTCTATGCCGTACAGGTACGCCTCTTTGAGGGTCTGCTCAACCTGGTTTTCCCTGTACCCTGATCCGAAAAAGACGGCCCATGCAGTGCCACCGGATGCGTCGTCAACCCTGTTTATGGACGGGTCAGCCCAGGTCTGTCCGAGCTCGTCATCGGTAAATTCCCACATGAATCTGGAAGGATCCTCGGTATCGTCAAAGGATTTAGCGCTGGTGACGTCCAGGGCGAAATAGGCCTCGCCGCCTTCTCTCAGACCGCATGCCAGCATGGTCTTCCAGTCAGTACCGTCGAATATGTCCGCGGCAACAGGAGAGGCGTCCACAAAATACCTGTGACAGTATGTGTCGGCATCGCACATGTTCCAGTGGTCCTCTGTCAGGGCCTTGTTCAGGTTGTCATGAACGGCCGTGGGATAGAACCTCCATACCTCTTCCCCACCGAAGCCTATTATATTTCCCTCATCGTCTTTTATGTCCCCGAGTCTGAAACCGTGCAGGGCCCCGTCATTGGCGCCTATATAGACCATGGGATCCCTGTCCACCGCGTATTGGAAAGACCTGGCATAATTATCAAAATTATAGGAATAGGAGGGGTTTTCCACGATAACGGGTGTGGAGTCTATGATATCTCCCAGTTTCTTGTCGGCGCATATATAGCTGTCGCTGGCCAGGGTGGCGTCCGTGTATTCCACCACATCGGTAAACCCGCTTATCACCGTAAAGGCATTGATGGTCTCAGGCATTTCCTCGGTCGCCTCCCACAGGACATCCACCAGCTCGCCTGTGAAGTTATTATACTGGGTGGCCACGACATCCCCGGACCAGTCGGTGGGCTGGAACTTGGCTGTGATGACTATATCCCCGTAATCTACCGACGTGGTGGGCGCGGGCGCGGACCCGTGAAACACCTCCGCCTTGATACCGGCGGTGATGGATTGAAGGGCGTCCACAAGGTCCTCCTTGCTCTGGGCCAGGAAGGGCTGGGAAACGCCTCCCACCTCTTCGTGCAATGAGTAGAGGTCATCATCATCATAATCATCACCCTTGTCGTTGCTCACTTCGGCCAGCTTGTAAAGTTGCTCGGTATCCTCCGGATCGAGACCGAAACCGATTCCCACTGTATTAACCCCGAAGTTAGCCAGGGCCTCTGTGGATGTTCCCACATTGGTGACCGTGGTGCCCGTGTTGCCCATTCCGTCTGTAATGACGATAACGAAGGTGGGCTGGCAGTCGATTATATTAAAGGTCTCCCCGTATGTCTCGTCAGCCCTATCACCTTCAAAATAATCAAGCCCGGCATTCAGGGATGGGGTAAGGGGTGTGCCGCCGCCCGGACTGGCGGCGCTGATGGCGGCCTGGAGATAGGCCAGGTGCTCGGAAGTGTTGTATTTGCATCCTACTTCGAACGTGGTGTAATTGTCGTCATAATTACCGCCATCCCAGGTCCCGAATCCCCAGGAGACGGTCTTGTCCGTTACCAGCTCGGTAAGGGCGTCCTGGGCCACATCCATCCTGCGCTGCTGGGTGGGGCCGGTCCATTTTTCCGTTATGGTCCAGGGAACGGACGCGGTGGTAAAGGCCCTGTTCGAGATGTTGGAATTATTCCAACCCGAGACAAAGACCGGCGCGTCATCTGTGTCATGGCCAAAGATGTTCAGGTTTGTGGTATTATCCTTCGTGGCATATACGGAGAATTCGATGTAGGCGTTGGTTATGGTTGCCCCTTTTGGTATGGAGACATCCTGAAAACGCAGGCCGTTATATTTATAATCATTCCCATATCCCAGGGCCAGATAGTCATAGTCCGAGCTCCATCCTTTTGTGGTTACGTCATCATCGCTGTCTTCCTTACCGTCATCGTCATCGTCTATTATCTGGATCTCTATCTCCTGTCCACTGTTATATTCCACATGGAGTATGGGGGCGTCAGTGGAAGAACCGTCATAGGTATATACCCTTCTGTCTCCGCTTCCCGTGATGATAAAGGCCATGTCATTTCCCGATGACCAGCCGGTCCGGTTCACGATCTTCTGGACGATACCGGAGATATCGGGTGTCTGATGAGTCTCGGAGCCCACCGTGATATCCCAGTCCATACTGCCGGAGGTGTCCAGCAGGAGCATGATGGCCGGGCTTACCAGGTTCTCGGTGTATACAGGCACATCACCGCAGGCGGTGCTCAAGGGTATGCCTTCCACGGTAAGGCTCACCGTGATGTAGACATGTTTTTCCACGGCATTCTCATCATGGATGGTCACGGTTGCCTCGTAGGTGCCTATATCCAGGCTGTCCGAGTTGAAGGAGACCTTTATTGGCAGGGTTTCACCCACGGCCAGCTCTCCGCCCACGCTGGAGCAGGAGAGCCAGTCGATACCTCCCGCGTCGGCGTTATCCGTTATATCGTAATTCAGGACATCCCGGCCCGTGTTGCTCAGGTTGAAGGTCTTCGCGAACGCGTTATATCCTTCATAGCCGGTGACACCGATATATTCCGTATCCACCTCGATGACGGGCTTTTCTTTGAATACCTCCAGCCTCACGTCGATATCCACAGGGCTGTTGGATGCCTCAGGGTCGGTTATCGTAATGGTCCCGGTGTAAACAGTAGAGGGATCTGCAGCGGTCAGACCGGCGGTGTCATAATTGACCGTAATGGTATCAGGCGCGTCCGACTGGATTAAAGGACCTCCGCTGGCAGGGGTGCAGGCCATCCAGGTCGCGTCCAGACCTGTTGTTGTGTCTTTATCGGTTATAGTGTACCTTACCTCACCGCTTCCCGCGTTTCTGATGGTAAAACTATCGGGATCAGCCGTATCTCCTTCCCATACCCACAGATCAAGGGAAACAGTGTCCGTCTCGATTATGGAGAAGGCGCCCGGCAGATACTCTATATACAGCCGGGCGGGAACGCCGCCTTCCACCCAATACCAGCCTTTCCACCAGCTATACTGCCAGCCTCCCGCGCCAGCGTCATGAGAGACTGCTGTCCTGTGTCCTGACCCCTCAAAGATAAAGGCCATGTCGTTCCCGCTGTTCCAGTCCGGATGATTGACAATGGGCTGGATCACATCTTTCAGATCCGGTGTTTGATAGTATCCGTCCTGATACCAGATACCGGGTGACCAAGCAACGGATTCGCTCGTTTTGTCTCTCTCTGAGATATCATTCTGATTATACTGGGAGAATTCCGGGGCATCTCCGATGTATTGGCCGTAGATGCTAAGGTTTGTGCCGGTATCCCTGTAATCATACGCCTCAAATATTATGTAGGCGGACTTGATCTTGCTGCCGGGCGGGATGCCTATGCCTGGAAAGCGTATTCCAACCATATTCGCTCCGAAATCAAGGTCGGCATCGCCGACTCGAATATCGCCATCCGGCTCCTCTTCCGCGTCATCATTATTACCGCCGACCTCTATATCCATATCCCCAACAATGCCGACCGATACGAATATCTTTTGCGGATCATTGAAGGCGTTGGGATCCGAGATCACGATATAGGCCTCATATTTGTTGGGATCCAGGCCGGTGGTGTCAAACTGCACGTTTATGGGAGTAGATGCCCCCGGCGCGAGTGTGCCGCTTCCCGAGCAGATCAGCCAGTTAGCGGCGGTAGCGGTTATCTTTTCGATGGAGATATTGTAATTCAGAGCAGCCGGGTCGTGAGTGCCTACATTGTTGTCATTGGTGATAGTGAAGCTGTCGGCGGGCGGGCTGCCGCTACCCCTGTCCGCCATATCGATCTCATATTCAATTTCTTCCTTATCAACGACTATAACAGGGGCAGCCTGGACATTTATATAATCAGTCTTGATTTCGATGTCGAAATCATTGGGGCCGTCGGTAACCCTTAGACCGACGGTATAAAGACCGCCCAGGCCATCCTCGCTGTAGGTATGGATAGGATCTTGGGCTGTGCTTATGGGACTGAGGTCGCCGAAATCCCATTCCCACAGGTCGATGTTGTTCTCCAAGTCGTAGGACTCGTCGGTAAATTGCACGGTCAGGGGCGCGATGCCGCTCGTGGGGGCGGCTGAGAATCCCGATACCGGGATATCGTTAACCCCGGTTATGGTTATGGTTACCATGGCGGTGTCTGTGCCGCCGTCGTCATCGGTGACAGTGTATGTAAACCAATCAGTCTCACTCTGGATACTGGGCACGGTGTTAAGGGAATCAAACCATTCGTTCGGATCATACGTGAATGTCCCGTCCCCGTTATCCGTCACTACGCCTATTGCAGCTTCGGTGTTACTATAAACCGACAGAGTGTCTGCGCCTACGTC
>CAYUYB010000132.1:0-7475 GCA_964449025.1 uncultured Desulfobacteraceae bacterium | reverse complement strand
GTTTCATTTATACACAGAGGTAATCTTTACCAATTCGAATCCTGTCGGCATTCAACCATGGTCCCCGCACAAAACGACGGGATCTTCGACAGGCCATAGTCTTCCGCGAAGGCGGATCAATGGAGTTGTTATCAACGTGAAAGGAGGAAGCATATATGAAATTAGGTACAGCGATAATAGCAGCACTGTGCGTGGGACTGTGTTTAAGTTTGCCGGTTACATACAGTCCGGCGGATGCGCAAGCGGAAAATGTGGGAGATCCCGTACTCAGGGTACTGAATCCGTTGGGCATGCCACCGCCCATAAAGCTTAAATCAATGGCGCCCCGTCTGGATACAGTGGAAGGCAAGACCATCTATATCGTAAATGACGGCTATCCGGGATCAGGCATCCTGCTCAAGGAACTCACCGCGGTATGTAAAGAGAAATACCCTGATACAACATTTGTCTATCGGGACAAAAGAACGGGCATGTCAGGGGAGGACACGGAATTATTAAAAGAGATGGAGGAAAAGGCTGATGCGATGATTATTGCCCTGGGACATTGAAGTGTTTGCGCGCCTGGGGTCACCAGACAATCCATAGATTTTGAATATAGATATAAAAAACCCGCCGTGCCACTCGTAGTATCCAGCTTCGTAGATCAATTAACGGAATTCGCTCTTACCGAAGGAATGCCTGGAATAAGGATTCAATATATCCGTGGTCCGGTCTGGGCCAAGACAGCGGAGCAGTTACGCAGGGATACTGTTTTGGGCAACAATCCCCTTACGGGCAGACCCATATTGGATGAGATAGTAGAAAAACTCACCAGGCCCCTGACTGCTGAAGAAAGAAGGACCGGGGAAGTCAAGCGGGACAGGGGACCCGAGAAGTTTGCCGGAACAGCGGACGAACTTCAGCGGTTATTCCTGGAAAAGAGATTCACGGACTTCATGCCGATCATTCTTCCGACTGAAGAGAAAGTGGCTGAGATGTTGAAGGCTACCAGCCACGATCCGGAAGAGGTACTCGGAACAATGGCCCCCTTTAAGCCCTCGTTTGAGTCCTGGACCTACACGGTAAAGACCGCGGCTATTAACGCGGTTATGGCGGGAGCCAGACCTGAGTATTTTCCTGTCATTCTCGCCATTGGTTCTACAGGCGCCGAAGCGATTTCGGTTTCAGACAACAGCTTTTGTGTCGGTGCTGTGATAAACGGGGATATACGCGACGAAATAGGACTCAATTACAGCTATGGCGCTATGGGTCCCTACGCCCACGCTAATACCACTATTGGAAGGGCATGGAGCTTGCTGTCCATAAACGGGGGAAACTGCGGCAAGGTGGGGAACACCTACATGGGCGTGGTAGGAAATCCCATGAACGCCATAAATATCATCATTGCCGAGAATGAAGAGGATTCTCCATGGGATCCCCTCTCCGTAAGGATAGGCAGGGGAGGAGGGATGACCAGGTCTGGTATGGGCGACGCAAAACCCGAAGGCTTTAAAAAAGGCGAGAATGTTGTCACCCTGTTCACGGGCTGGGGTGTCCTTTCTGCCAAGAACTGGTACGCGGATGTCTGGGGTGATGAGATGAACTATCCCCAGATTATCAAGGATATCTATAAGACGCAGGATGGGACTCTTTTCGGGACTTGCGCTGTTTTGAGCCCGCCCATTGCCAATTTCGTAAAAGACGCCGGATTCGACACAGTGGAAGAATTCACGAAATGGGTTATGGAAGCCCAGGGGAACGCTAAACGTCAGGGCATGTACATCGCCCCGCCGGGAGGCACGTTTACCGTTATCGTGACCGGCGCGTCCAATAACAATTATTTCAGCATGGGAGGCATGGTGCCGGGGCGGTCTGTGAGAATCGACCCGTGGAGGTAGATTTCCACGCCGGGTCTGCAGGGGATTTCAGTCCTCTGCAGACCGGCGGTTACGTTTAGGCCATAAAACAGGACTTTCAATCACCCGACGTGGTCGGGTCTGATGAGGGGCTACATAAAAAATCTTCGCCTATTTAATGCGCTTGACAGTAAATGTCGTCTCCGCAGGACCTCGGCCGGCGGGGCCGCCAGGACCTCGACCGCCGCCCATTTCAGGGGTAAAAGAGAGTCTAAGTTCATTTCCTAATAAGACGCCGGCGTACCTGTTGGTTACCTTCATTTGGTTAATTTTTCTCTCAACTGAAAAGGAGATATGGGTGCTATCGTCGATTTTGCCATCCTTTATGGGTATCCACTCCCCGGGTGCCCCGCTGACAGTCCCTGCCAGGGTATCTCCATCCTCTTCGAGATTGAAGGTAACTGTCATGGATTGACCGCCCATCCCTGGAAATGTCCCTGTCCATCTGCCTTCAACGCCGGCGGCAAAGCCTTCCGCCATATCGCTCCATTGGGATGCCTTCTCTTTATCAGGGGTTATACCGAACGAACCTTTAGTGTATATCTGGGAAAGCCATTTTGCTGAACGGATATGGCCGAGTTTTGCAGCGATTTCCAGCCATCCCATACAGTCATTGCTATCCTGTTCTCCTCCCCAGCCGTTCAGACACATATATCCCACATTATACATTGCCGCCGTATCGCCCTGTCTGGCTATGTCCATGCACAGACTGAGCGCGCTCACCTTGGCCGGCTCATATCCCTGGGTCGCGGCCTTCATTATCAATGATAAACCTTTGGTGACATCCTTTTCGACTCCCTGACCGTTGACATACATGGCGCCCAGAAGGGTCTGACCCTCTGCACTATTCTCTTCAGCCAAAGGGAAAAGTATCTCGTAGGCCTCTTTAAAATCCTCGTTTTCGATCGCTGCCTTGGCGTCTTCAACCTGATCGGCATTGGATAGAGCCGGAAAGGTGAAACAGAGTAGCAAAGAAAATAATAATAACCTGTTTGATTTCATTCTAATCCTCCTATTTTTAATAGATACGGTAAATATGAAAATCAGGCCATTTAAACTATTTTAATTAGTAATAGGTGTCAATACATTTCTTCATATGGCCTCTTACCCTCCTCCAAACTCTCTCCCCTCTTCCTAGACCCCCTCCCCACCTCCCCCGAACTTTCCTCCCCTCTCAGGGGAGGATCAAGGTGGGGTCTCGGGGAGGTGGAAAGTGGCGCCATGACCGGATATTGGGAACCCCCTTTTTCAACTATCTGCCGGGCTTGCAGACTTGACAAAGATCAGGGGACAGAATAATATCTAAAAGTGTATATAAATTTTTGAGCAACGCCGCACCTCCGGGATGCGGGACCAATGGCGATCACCGTAACCGGGGGATGAGATGACGATAATTACAGTAAAGGAGGATAGAGGTATGAATAGGCATATATCTGCTGCCGTAATCGCGGTAGTGTGCCTGGGGCTTTTTTGCTGCAGCCCGGCACAAAAAGAGCAGGAACAGGCGGCACCGGCTGAAGAAAAGATGACCGTACTCACTCCGCTGGGCCATCCGCCGTCAATCACATTGAAACCCATGGCGCCCCGTCTGGATACAGTGGAAGGCAAAACAATCTATATCGTGGATAACATCTATCCGGGTAGCGATCTACTTCTCACGGAAATGGCTGCATGGTTCGAAAGAGAAAGGCCCGAAACCACGGCCATCTATAAGCGGAAAAACGGCATGGGTTTTGAGGGTGAAGATCCGGCATTGTGGGCCGAGATCAAGGAAAAAGCTGATGGCGTTATCATCGGATTAGGGCATTGAAGTCAATGCGCGCCGGCAGTTGTCGGCCACTCCATCCATTTTGAAGAAATGGGCATTCCAGCTACCGCTATCGTTCTGGCGGAATTTTATGAGCAGGAAAAGGAAAAGGCATTGCAGGAAGGGATGCCGGGAGTTCGGACTCAGTGGATTCAGGGCCCGGTGTGGGCCAAAACCCGAGAAGAGATGCGCAGAGATGTTATAGAAGGGATCAATCCGATCTCCGGGGGCCCGGTTATGCAGGAAATCGTTGAAAAACTTACCAAGCCCCTTACCGCTGAAGAACAAAAGACAGGGGAAATCAAGCGCGACAGGGGACCGGAGACCTATACGGGCACCCGGGAAGAACTTAACAAGTTATTCCTGGAAAAGAGATTTACAGATTTTCTGCCCGTTGTTCTGCCGACCCCGGAAAGGGTCAATGAGATGCTGCAAGGGACCAGCCACGATCCGGACGAGGTGGTCGGAGAGATGTCCCCCACCAACACGGGCGATTACTTTGAATACTGGACGTTCACGGTCAGAGATGTCGCTGTGAACGCGGTCATGGCCGGCTGTAAACCGGAATATCTGCCGATTCTCCTGGCTATAGCGTCCCCGGATCCAAACACCGGTAGATCGAAAGAGGCCATATCCATTTCGGATAATAGTTTCGTGGGCGCCCTGGTCATTAATGGGAATATCCGCGACGAGATAGGTCTCAATTACGACGTGGGCGCCGTAGGGCCATATGCTCATGCCAATACCACTATTGGAAGGGCATGGAGTCTGATGGCCATAAACCTCGGAAATTGCGGAAAAGTGGGAACGACCTACATGGGGGTTATCGGAAATCCGATGAATCTGATCAACATCGTGATTGCAGAGAACGAGGAAAAATCACCCTTCAAACCCTTTTCGGTTCGTAAAGGCTTTGAAAAGGGTGAGAATGTCGTCAGTCTGTTCGAGGGATGGGGTATCCTTTCCGCGGCAAATTGGAAGGTGAACCGATGGGGGACCGAGATGGATTATCCCCAGATTGCCAAGGATATCTTCGCTCAACAGGGTATGTTTAGCCCGACAGCGATCCTGAGTCCGCCTATCGCCAATTTTATCAAGGCCCGTTTCGATACTATTGAGGAATTTGAGGAATGGGCCGTTCCGCCGCCGTCGTTTCCTCCCGGATTTGCCAAACCGAAACCGGGTGCTGAAGGCGACGAATCGGCTGCAGGAGAGACGGCACCAAAGGCGCCCCCTATGTTTATGTTTCCAAGGGCGAATATTATCGTTACGGGTGCGTCGAATAACAACTATTGGAGCGTCGGTGGTCTGAGCTATTCCAGAAGCGTAAGAATCGACGACTGGCGTTAGATGGTTACCAGTAAGACGGTGCTGTGGCTGTGATAAAAGGTGACCACGGATCTGTGCGGACGGTCACGGCTGTTCTTTTCAAGACGACAAGCGCCTGTCGCAAGTCGTAAGGCACGATCTATAAGACCAAGGCCAAGGGCTGTCCCTTTTATGAGTGACTATCGGGGGGCGCATGGCTAAATCTAATTTCCTCCCCCTGTTAGGGGGAGGCTAAAGGACAGGATTCAAGAGCCCAAGGCACTATAGCGAATAGCTAATCGCTAAAGGCTAATGTTTTGTGTGTTGGAGCAAATCCTTCGAGACAAGACCCCATGGCCTATTAAAGTCCGTATGATAAGGCATGATCTTTTGGTCCTTTACGTAGTTATTAGCCGGATGAACCACTTATAATCAACTCTGAAACTTGATATTTAGTTGAAAAGGAGGTAAGCGTTATGCGCAGATTCCGTTCCCTTTGGGTCCTCGGAATGTTTGTGATACTGGCGGCCGCGTCCCAGGCCCCGTCCGGTACGCTATTCGCGATGGATTCATCCGATATCCAGTATGAAGTCCTCAGCCCGTGGGGGGAGGCGGATCCCAAGCCGCTTAAAGGGATTTCGCCCAGACTGGACGATCTCTCGGGCAAAAGGATCGGGTTGTTTGCTAACTACAAGCGCGCGGCCGTGCCCATTGCCGTATCGTTGCAAGAACGGTTGCGATCCATGTATCCCGACTCCCAGGTGGCCATCTATCATTCCGATCAGTGGAACGTCACGGAGATAGAGACGGACAACGGGGAGACATTCAAGAGATGGGTTGAAGCAAATGACGCTGTCATCCTCTTGGTGGGAGATTGAGGGTCCTGCACAAAGTTCCTCGTGTACAACGCGATGTCGATCGAGGGACTTGGCACGCCGGTCGTGTTACTGGCGAATCCAGGTTTTGTGAGAGACGCACAATCTGCGGCATCCAACAAAGGTATGCCCGGGATACGGATCCTCCCGTTGAATGTGGCATGCGAATCAACTGTTCCGGAAGATATAGAGTCCGGCACGGATGAAGCCATGGCGAGCATCATCGAATCTCTGACCAGACCGTTGACCGGGGATGAAAGATCACCCCAATGGCCCACGGAAGAATCTCAAAGGCTCGCCTTCAAAGGGACCTATGAAGGTGTCAACCGGTTCTTTTACAAAAACGGGTGGACGGACGGTCTCCCTATCGTGCCGCCCACGGAAAAAGCTGTCAGGGAGATGATGACCGGCACGGATCTGCCCGCGGATCACGTGGTCGCAGAGGTGATTCCGAGACATGGAAAGGCTACAATTGAAAAGATTGCCATCAATGCCGTCATGGCGGGCGCTCTTCCCACTCATATGCCCGTCCTGATAGCCGCTGTCGAGGCCTTGGCGGATCAGAGAACCCGCTTCGATACCTTTGAGGTAAGCACCGGGTCCTGGGCCCCTTTCCTTGCCGTCAATGGTCCGATATGCGATCAGATCCATATCAATTACAGCTCGGGCGCGCTCAGCCCCGGAGATATTGCCAACGCGGCTATAGGGCGTGCGGTGGGGTTTATCGTCAAGAATATCGGCGGGGCTCGCAAGGGTATCGAGGACATGGGCGTAATCGGCAATCCGGCAAAATACTCCCTTGTTATCGCTGAGGACGAAGACGGCAGCCCGTGGGAGCCGCTCCATGTGGAAAGGGGACTTAAAAAAGAAGAGAGCGCCCTGACGGTGTTCTTCCCCAATACCTATATACAGGCCGTGCCAGAGGGGACCGACGCGGAGGGCATCGCAAAGTCCATGTTAGCCATGGATCCATGGGATATGTCGTGCTTTATCGTGATTCCCTCACACGCCAAAACCCTAGCTGATGCGGGATGGACGAAGAAGAAACTCAAGGAATTCCTGATGAGGGGAGCGGAGTCTCCCATGGATTCGTTTTGGGAAAGCTCACGACCCGCGGGCTTAGATCCCGACAGCCTGTTGATCGTGGTCGCGGGCGGACCGGGGGCCTGGACAGGCCTGCTCCGAAGCGTGGGCGGCATCAAGAACGATTTTGTCACAAAGAAGATCAGGGTTCCGGCCAACTGGGACCAGCTTGTGAAGAAGTACGTGGATGTTGTTCCCACTTACGCGAGGTATTGATAAATCCATCTTTTACACGTGGGTCCCGAGGAGAGGGATTTCTCATTAACCATAATTAAGGGCCCTCGGATATATAATAACCGGGAAACAGGCCGGCTGTGAACCTTTTCATGAGAAGGGGAAAGTATGAAACGCTCAATACTCACTACCTTTATGGCCGCGATACTCTTCTTGAGTCTCAACGCCAATGCGGCTGCCCGGAGCGAATGCGATCGGGGATGCCTGGCAGGCTTTATGACCGCCTACCTGGAAGCACTTGTAGCCCGCGACTCCTCAAGACTGCCGGTAACG
>CAYUYB010000131.1:0-7504 GCA_964449025.1 uncultured Desulfobacteraceae bacterium | reverse complement strand
TCCAAGTTTTGCCGGGATATAGTCCATCTTGACGTGTCCCATCGCCTTCCAGATGTTGTCCCTGATTTCAGGATTATCATCCTCCAGCTTATCAAGAATTTCCTTTATATAGTGCCGCCGTGAGATAAGGCTCGTCGGACAAAGGTTCTCAATAACCGGGAATCCTCTCTCTCCCGCATACTTTTTGAGCAATCCCTCCTTTATGTACGCCAGTGGCCGGATAATATGCAATTTACCGCTGAAAACCGGCTGGTCGGGAACCATGGTGCTTATCTCCCGTCCATAAAAAATATTGAGCAAAAGTGTCTCGATGATATCGTCTCTATGGTGGGCAAAAGCGATCTTGTTACAACCCGTTTTTTCCGCCGTCTCAAAAATCATCTTTCTTCGCAGCCGCGAACACAAAAAGCATGGGTTTTTGCGGTTATATTCACTGTGCGACAGGGGACCGATATCCGATCTTTCGATGACAAAATCATAACCTTCCTCTTTGAGCCAATGGGAAAGAACCTCGGCACCAGCGGAGGCAGGATCGAAACCCAAATCGACATGAACAGCCACAATTGAAAAAGCCGGAAGATAAACCATCGGGGTGTTCAGCAGATCAAGAAGCGCCATACTGTCCATCCCGCCGGAAACGCCAACCAACACCCTGTCTCCGGCGGAGATCATCCCATAATCGATCATTGCCTTTTCGAGCCATTTCTTCAAATGGAGAAATAATCTCGTCCTTTTTTCTTTGTTTTCCATTCAATTTCCTCCTGAAAACAAAGCTTTTACTCTACGTTGGCCTTCATGGCAAGAAACTTTGGAAAATACAAAACAGAAAATCGGCTTGAAAATAATCATCAAGACACCGGCTGCGAAATTGGCCAGAGATCCCTGAAGAGCTAAACCAACCGCAAGGCCGGCCGCACCTATTACGGCTACGAAAGACGCGGTCTGAACTCCAAGCTGTCCTATGGCAGCTATGATTATGAAGGCCATCATTGCCACATAAGACAAACTGGTTATGAAGGATGTCAGCGTTTCGTCTGTAAGGCTCTTCTGGAGCAGCCTCCTGATCAACGCCCTTACGCCAATGGCCACATAGCGCCCGATTACAAGTATCGCCAGAGCGGCTATCACCTTTAATCCATACAGCGCAATCCATTCTTGTAGTTTAACAACGACCGCTTCCATAGTCACCTCCGATTAAAAATTCATTAAATTCGGTCAGTGCGCATTGAAAAAACCACGGAATTAGTCTCTTTCAGTTTATAGCCTGTTATTTACCAAATATTCCCTTCAATTTATCAATTTCTTCTTGTACGCCCTGTTGAACCGATTCCGCTGTGCCTTTCAATCCTTTGGTGAAATTGGTCACTGCCCCCTGAACAGCCGGCAAAGCGCCATTATTCACAGCACCGAGTATCTGCTTCAGGGCATCTGACATAGTAGCTTCCTTATCCTTTCCAATATCACGCAACTCAATGGTGGGCAAAGGGACCGTGAGTGCTTTACCCTGCAGTATGTCCATGCTTACGCTTATAGTGCCATCAGCTATTTTAATGTGATCAATCTGTACCTTCTTGCCTCCGCCTGTCCTATCACTTTCTGAACTTTCAGCCTTCTTATCAGTGCCCCTAACAGCGCCGGTAAAACTTTCCACATTGGCCTGCAGTTGGCTAAGATTATTTTTTTTACCCAGTGCCCCCTCATAAATGATCTGCGGGGAATCTATCAACACACTTCGGATATGAACTTTATCAGTGGTAACGGACTTCACGTCCAGATCCACTGCTATTCTTCCAAGTCGAAACGCATATTCCGTTTTATAACCTTCCGGATTTCCGATGGTAAGACCGCTCAATTCCCCTGATCCGGAAGAAACGGAAAGATCAACATCCTTAAGGGTCACCGGCGCCTGGAGGATCTTTGGCCCAACCGTTTCCACCCCCTTCTTGATGATAGTGTCTATATTACCGACCAGCAAGATAACAGCAACTAGCACAATCAGGATAAGCGCACCACCGGCGATCAATACCTTTTTCATATCCATCTCCCTCTTTCGTGAATTTTAAAGGTTACTGAATGTTAATGCCTTATCCTCCTAGAATCCGGTTAGCTCTTCACTTCGTCATCTTTGATGTTTTGCCGCTTCCTTTTTCGATCCTTGCGCTATCATTATAATGGATATAGGCTTACCGACATGCTTATCCCGAATACAGGGGCCGGACGTCTTTGGTCAAGTCCGACCCCATTCTATAAGGAAGATACCATCTAATGTAGGGGCTCTATTTGAGTCCTTCTGTTCAATGCCCGCCCTTCAGGGGTAGAATTATCCGACATGGGTCTGTCAGGACCGTATCCGACCGCCGAGAGTCGACCTTCATCTATGCCTTTGTCTCTGATATATTCCATCACAGCCCTAGCACGTTTTTCTGATAGCGTCTGATTATATTTTTGTGGTCCGGTATTATCGGTATGCCCCTGAATCTCTATCTTCAAGTCTGCATCCTTATTTAAAACATCCACAACCTCATTCAAAGCAGGGTAAAACTGGGGCTTGATATCGCACTTATTTGTGTCAAAATAGACGTCCTGTAACACCCAGCATCCGACTTCATTTACGCTCACCCCCTCAGGAGTGCCTGGGCATTGATCCATGTCGTTATACACTCCGTCTCCGTCAGAATCCAGGGGACAGCCCTCATTATCCACCCTTACTCCTCTTGGTGTATTGGGACATTGATCCATGTGGTCATACACTCCGTCTCCGTCAGAATCCAGGGGACAGCCCTCATTATCCACCCTTACTCCTCTTGGTGTATTGGGACATTGATCCATGTGGTCATACACTCCGTCTCCGTCAGAATCCAGGGGACAGCCCTCATTATCCACCCTTACTCCTCTTGGTGTATTGGGACACTGATCCACATCGTCATACACACCGTCTCCGTCGGAATCAACCGGCTCTTCGCATCTGTTGGTATAGGCCCCTATTATTCCTCCGATAACAGCACCTATACCAACGCCAATAGCCGTGTTTTTGTCGTCATCGTTTGGATCATCTCCTACCGCATAACCCTCAACGCCTCCCAGGGCTCCGCCGATAGCTGCTCCTTTTAGAAATCCATCCTTCCATGTCTTGTTACATGCACAACCCGAGATTAGAAAAACTGCAGCTAACAGCAACAATACTGCCGACTTATTAATAGTGTTATTAAACATGATACCCTCCTTTTTGATATGTAATGTTGATGAATATAAAAAAATGCGGAGAATAAGGGGTGATGCCCTATGAAGTGCCTCCTCTAATTAGAGGTTTACGGAAAGAAAAAGATAATTTGTTATCACGAATGATAATCGAAAAATATCTTTATTTCAACATAAATCAGTTTATCAACTGATCATAAAAGACTAAATCTACAGGATCCGAATTCGGGAATCCCTCGTACTCTTTCAGAACCGCGTATTCAAACTCATGGGCCTTTCCGTCTACCAGAAAGAAGTTCGTGCAATTCATGCTGGTCAGCACCCGCAGACAGATCCTCAGTGTAGATCCGGGACAATGGATCTTCCTCGTTCTGGACAAACCTGTGACAATGCCTTGATATGGGATTTGGGGTGTATAACGCACTTGAAAATATGGATACTTTACATTAGATTAATAGATTAATGTTTACCCTAAACGCAAACAGGAGGATCCATGACAGAGAAGATCGATTACAAGGAAGATGTTGAAAGGGCCTTCGCAGTCTTTGATACGAGCATGGGGACCTTTGAGGTGGAACTATACGCCAGGGAATGTCCGGAAACGGTCTGGAATTTTATCAATCTTGCAGAAGGAAGGCAAAACACCCAGAGAGAAGGTAATTTTTACGATAAGCTGACATTCCATCGGGTCATAAATGGTTTTATGATACAGGGAGGCTGTCCCATAGGAAACGGCACCGGCGGACCCGGTTACATATTCAAGGATGAATTCGCCCCATCCCTCAAGCATGATAGTGAAGGTATACTGTCCATGGCCAACGCAGGCCCCGGGACCAACGGGAGCCAGTTTTTTATTACCCTGAACCCGACCCCGCATCTGGATAACAGGCATTCCGTCTTCGGAAAGGTTATTAAAGGAATGGATGTGGTAAGAGATATAGGCGGCGTTGAAACCGGTCCCGGAGACAGACCCAAAAAACCTGTGGTGATCAATCACCTCACTATTCAGAGGCGATCGTCTTAAACAGGCTGCCTGATCGGATATCATAGCCGACCATTGATTGCCTCCTCCATTACAAGGTCGTGCAGCATGGGTCTGAATGCCTTTATACCCTGATTAATACGCGTCGTATGTACCCTGTTGGTAAGAAATATAACTATGATATCTCTTTCAAGCTCCATCCATACCGAAGTACCCGTAAAACCGAGGTGCCCCACACTGTTAGCGGAAAAATACTTTCCTGCGCTCGAGTCCCTGGCGGATGGCGTATCCCAGCCCAGGCCCCAGGTACACCCATCCAGGATCTCCTGCCTCGTGAAAAACTCCTTGACCGTATCGGGTTTGAAATAATCATCCCTTTCCCCGCGATAATGTCCCCTTAACATGTTGACCAGGGCCAAAACCTCTTCAGCATCTCCGAACATACCCGAATGACCTGAGTATCCGCCCAATGCGTGGGCGTTTTCGTCGTGGACTTCCCCTTGGATTATCCTTCCACGCCAGGGGCAATGCCCGGTAGGTGCTATATCTCCTTTTTTGAATCGACCAGGTATGTCTCCCGTGTTCAAAAAGGTCCTTTTTAATGACAGGGGCTTGTAAAAATTGAGTTCCACAAAGGATTTCAAAGACATCTTTGATACCTCTTCAACCACCCACTCTAGGATCATAAACCCAAGGTCACTGTACACGCACGCCCCTGCCGGGCTGTGTATTAACGGGTACTGCACGATGGATTCTCTTACGTGCCTTTTCCTATCTTCCGGTCTCATATTAACAAGGTCCAGATAAAAAGGCTTCCAGCCCGCAAGCCCGGCGCAATGACTCAGTAGCATACGGGGAGTCAATGACCCTTTGTCCTTGAGAGGAGATGTCACGATTATCTCCGATAAAGGTTGATCCAGACCGATCTTTCCCTTATCAACCAGCCTCATTATGGCCAGGGTCGTGGCCAGAGGTTTTGTAAGTGACGCCAGATCGAATATTGTATCCTTTCTCGTGGACTGGCCTTCGGGGTTCAAGCCTGCATATCCGGTTTCCTTGAAAAAGACAATCTTTCCATTTCTAGCCACAAGCAGCACGGCCCCTGGATAAACCCCTTCCGCGGCGCCCTTCTTAAGCAATTCTGTTAAACTTTTCATGCTATTTTTTCCCGGCTGATCCATCCATATAGATATAGGCAAAAATCTTGGCGTCTTCGATTATATCCTTGATAAAACAATATTCGTTGGGCTGATGAGCGGTGTCCTGAGCGGTTAACCATACTGCTGCGGGTAATCCGGCCCCCCGGAAAAAAGCGGCTACTGTACCCCCGCCTATCCCCATCGGTTTCGCGTCCAGCCCTTTAACCGCGCTGATCGCCCTGGACAGTGCCTCCACAACAGGCGCATCCACGGGGGTGGAGACAGCGGCATCCTGCCGGTGTGCCGGTTCAACATCAATAGTCAGGTCGAGTTCCTTTGCCAGCTCACCGGCCATAGACCTTGCCGATGCAAGGATGTCATCTAACCTGTATGAAGGCAATACCCGGCAGTCCACATAAAAGACATCCTTGCCAGGGATCGTATTGATATTGGGGACATTGGCCTCTATCTTGGTAGGTTCAAATGTGGATATCGGGGGACTGAAGAGATCATCCTTCAGATTAAATTCCTTTTTCAGGCCTTCAAGGGCGACTATAAGCCTGGCCGACCCCCACAGGCTGTTCTTACCCTTGTCAGGGGTGCTGGCGTGACACTGCTTCCCTGTCACGGTAAACCTTATCCATAACATGGATTTTTCCGCAACCTCTATCATTGTCCCTTCTTCATTGCCGCCGTCAGGCACTATGATCATGTCATCGGGTCCGAACAGCCCTCCATGGTTCTTAAGCACATAATCAAGCCCGAATCTGCTCCCTGTCTCCTCATCAGCTACAAAGGCAAGGGCGACAGGCCTCTTTAAAGCAACACCGGATTCCTGAACCGCCTTAAACGCCATAAAGGAACTTACTATGCCGTGCTGATCATCCTCCACGCCTCTTCCTATAATCCTGTCTCCTTCGACCCTGACTATATAGGGATCTCCATGCCAAAGGGAAAGGTCCCCCGGAGGAACGATATCCGTATGGGACAGGACCCACACCGCCGGGGCCTCTATATGCCGCCCCCATGCGGCGATCAGGTTGGGCCGGTATCCATCCCTTGCCCTTTTATCCGGGGCCTTTATCTCCTCAAGACGATCCGGTTTCAGCTCCTTTAGCCGCCCCTTAAGGTACTCGGCCTTTTCATGCTCTCCTGTGCCCCCGTTATCCGGGCCCAGAGCGACTCTTGACGTCAAATCGCGTTGAAGTTCGATTATCTCATCTCTATAACCTTCTATCCTCTTAAAAATGTCTTCTATCCAGTCCATCTTTATTAGCCCTCCAAAACCGATGCTTATGCTCCCACTCTTTTATCACTATAGGCCGGAAAGCCTTGCTATCCCTGTGATAACAATATCCATAACCCCATTTAGACTCATGGATGGGCTTCCATATATAGGTCGCCCGATGCTAATCGCAACCAGAGTTCTCCATCGCCTTTTCCGATATCTTATTCCCGCGGGGATCAAAGGTACATCCATCCTGTGAATAATCATCCTGAGCAGCCCCTTTTGTCCCGGACCCATCCTCCCCTTATAATAAGTACCCTCCGGAAAGATTACCACACCAGCCTCCTCCTCTAAGAGCCTTAATATCATCTTAAGTGATTGCCGGCTCTCCAGAGGCCTTTCACGATTTAGTGCAACCCCTCCGACTGAGGACAAAAACCATTTAGGGACAGGCCTTTCAAACAGTTCGTACTTGGCTACATAGTAAAGGGGTCTTTGAAAGACCACCCCCAGGAGAGGAATATCTTCCCACCGCTGATGCTTGGGTAGCAGGATAAACGCGCCCCTTTCTGGTATATTTTCAAGGCCCGTGACCTGGATCCTGAACAAGGGGTACAGCAACAGCCTTGCGACAGCCCTGGTCACTCTGAATATAAATGGCTTCATTTCTCCAGCGGGATTGGTGAAGGAATTTATCATGCGATTGTTAGATCTTAACACATCTCGCTTTAAAAAAACACCCCTGAACTCTGCCTTCGTCGCACAGCTCCACCCTTCGCCGCTAATGGCTTATGGGGTGTAGTCAATTGTGACCAAAGGGCCGCTCGGCGACCCCTTCGCTCCAGTGACATATCTCCAGGCTTACCCAAGGTCACGGGTGTTCTTTTCAAGACGACATCTCAAAAAGAATCCCACCCAAAGTCTGGAGTGGGCTGATTTTCAAGGGTTTGCACCACC
>CAYUYB010000130.1:0-7505 GCA_964449025.1 uncultured Desulfobacteraceae bacterium | reverse complement strand
GTCCTCGCTGCAGGGGGCGTCTATCGTCTCAGTTAAGTTCGAAAATGTGGTTCATGAATTTTCCGCAATTCCCGGTGTAATCGAAGATGTTACCGAGATTATACTTAACCTTAAAGAGATTGATTTGAGGTTGATTGATGTCGAAGAGGCTGTCGTCAGGTTGAAGAAGGAAGGGGAAGGGGTTGTTAAGGCGGGGGACATTGATAAAAGCGACTCCGTGGAGATATTAAACCCGGAGCAACCGATCGCAACCCTGAGCAATAAAGGCAAGTTACATATGGAGATGGTTGTCAAGATGGGAAAGGGATACGTACCGGCGGATAGGGGGAGCAAGTCCAATCATCCTATCGGTGTTATTCTCATGGATGCCAGCTATTCACCTATTAAAAAAGTAAACTATGTGGTGACCAATGCCAGGGTGGGCCAGATTACGGATTATGATAAGCTGACCATCGAAGTATGGACCGACGGCAGCGTATCCCCTGAAGACGCTGTCGCCTATTCAGCGAAGATTCTTAAGGAGCAGATGACCCCTTTCATCAATTTTGAAGAGGAGCCCGAGCCTGTTGAGGACGAAGAAGAGGAAGAGAGTGAAAGGCTTAATGAGAATCTCTTCAGGCCGGTATCCGAACTGGAATTGTCGGTTCGCTCGGCCAATTGTCTGAAGAACGCCAATATTACCCGTATCGGCGAACTTGTCCAGAAGACTGAGTCCGAGATGTTAAAGACGAAAAATTTCGGTAGAAAATCCCTGAATGAGATAAAGGCCATACTTTCGGAGATGGGTCTTTCCCTGGGGATGAGACTGGAAGGATTTCCTCCGGTTGAAACGGGGAAAAATCGGGATGATGAAGTTAAAGAAGAGGAATCGGACAAATGAGACATAAAAAGAAGGGAAGGAAGCTTAGCCGCGATTCAAGTCATCGGAAGGCCATGCTCAGGAATATGGTAACCTCCCTTTTCATGCACGAACAGATAGAAACTACCGGGGCCAAGGCAAAGGAATTAAGACAGATGGCGGAAAAGATGATCAGCCTGGGGAAAAGGGGCGATCTTCATGCCAGACGCATGGCGCTGGGTTATATATGTGATAAAACAGTGACACACAGGCTCTTTAATGAATTAAGAGACCGCTATATCTCCAGGCAGGGTGGATACACCAGGATTGTGAAAAAGGGTGTTCGTAAAGGTGATTGCGCCCCTGTTTCCATTATTCAACTTTTACCGGTTGAAGACAAAGACAAGAAAAAGGAGAAGAAACGCGCCGGGAAAAAGGAACCCATGTCTAAATCCGGGACGTAAGTCCTGTCGATCAAAACCGCGTAAAAGCCCGAGCATGTTGAATTAATTTCATCCAAACCTTGACCCCCTCCTGACCTCCCCCTAAAAGGGGAGGATCAAGGTGGGGTCTCATGTGTAGATTTTATCACTTGCAATTTCATGAATAGCCAGATAAAATATATGTATATATATATTACATGATCATTTAAACCATCAGGATATGGCCAATCATCTATTAAATAATGATAGTGACCTCCTTGCCCGAATCGCGGCAAGGAGGTTTTTTTTGACAGGAGGAAGGTGTGAACGGATTTATGCATAAAGATCTGCTTGGAATGGGACAATTATCGGTCGAGGATATTGAACTCATCCTGAACACGGCGGAGTCATTGAAAGAGATTTCGCAAAGAGAGATCAAGAAAGTGCCTGTGCTGAGAGGAAAAAGCGTGGTGGTTTTTTTTTATGAACCCAGCACGAGGACCAAGACATCTTTTGAGATGGCTGCAAAGATGCTCAGCGCCGATACGGTTAGTATCTCCTCAACGGGAAGCAGCATGGAAAAAGGTGAAACCCTTATCGACACGGCAAAGAACCTTCAGGCAATGAGTCCGGACCTGATCGTTTTGAGACATCCGTCAAGCGGGGCTCCTCACCTCCTGGCAAAAGAGGTGGCCGCGGGTATCATAAATGCCGGTGACGGAATAAATGAACATCCTACTCAGGCACTCCTTGACCTTTACACCATCAGGGAGAGGAAAGGGAAGATAAAGGGTTTAAGTGTGGCTATTGTAGGTGATATAGAACACAGCAGGGTGGCCAGATCGGATATTATAGGTCTTACGAAGATGGGCGCTGATGTGACCATATCCGGTCCACCAACCATGATTCCGCTGAAGGCCGATGAATTAGGGGTTAAGGTGGTATATAATCCGGCGGAGGCCGTGAAAGACAAGGATGTCGTGATGGTGCTCAGGATTCAACTGGAAAGACAGAGCAGAGTCCTGTTCCCGAGTATCAGGGAATATTCAACCTGCTTCGGTATAAACAAGGAAATCATGAAAAACGCGAAGGCGGATGCTATTATTATGCATCCAGGCCCCATAAACAGGGGGGTTGAACTGGCATACGACGTGGCTGACGCGCCTTTTTCAGTAATACTTAACCAGGTCACCAATGGAGTGGCGGTTCGTATGGCCTTGCTTTATCTCTTAATGGGGGGAACTAAAGGTGAGAATATTGATTAAGGGCGGAGATGTGGTTGACCCTATAAGGGAAAGTGTTGAAAAGCTGGATATCATTGTGGAGGACGGCATAATAACCGGGCTTTTGCCCTCCGGCACCAAGGCGCGGGAAGCAGGGCCTGAAACCAAGATTATTGACGCGTCGGGCAGGATCGTGGTCCCCGGCCTTATAGACATGCATGTCCACCTGAGAGAACCGGGCCATGAGTATAAAGAGACGATAGCCACTGGCGCCATTGCAGGGGCCTCAGCCGGCTTCACGGGTCTGGCCTGCATGCCCAACACTGAGCCGCCGAATGATAGCAGCTCAGTAACGGAATTCATATTAAAACAGGCCAGAAAGGCCAATATATTAAAGGTTTATCCTATAGCGGCCATCACCATGGGAAGAAAAGGGGAGGTCCTAACGGAATTCGGTGACCTACGCCTGGCCGGGGCTGTGGGTGTCTCGGATGACGGATCTCCTGTGCGCAACAGCCAGGTGATGAGGAGGGCCCTGGAGTACGCCAGGTATCATAGCCTTGCGGTTATTTCTCACTGTGAAGACACGGATCTTTCAGCAGGAGGAGTGATGCATGAAGGCTCTGTGTCCGTCCGGATCGGCCTCAGCGGGATTCCGTCCGCGAGTGAAGAGGTTATGGTGGAAAGGGATATCTGTTTAGCCAGGCTCACCAATTGCCCAGTGCATATCGCGCACGTAAGTACCGCCGGTTCGGTTGAGGCGATCAGGAGGGCAAAGCAAGACGGCATCCCTGTAACCGCCGAAACCGCGCCACATTATTTCAGCCTCGACCATAGCGCTGTTATAGGGTATAATACGAATGCCAAGATGTATCCTCCCCTTAGAACGGCCGAGGATGTGGAGGCCGTCAAGAGAGGACTGGCGGAAAACGTTCTTGATGTTATCGCCACGGATCACGCCCCCCATAGTCCCCTGGAAAAACAGGTAGAGTTCGACCAGGCGGCCTTCGGGATAATAGGGCTTGAGACGGCTGTTCCTCTAACCCTGGAGATGGTAAGGGAGGGGATACTTAGCCTGCCACAGGCTGTTAAAAAATTGACATACGCACCCGCCTCCATCCTGGGAGTGGGCGGGGGGTTACTTAAGGAGGGTATGGCCGCGGACCTGGCGGTCATAGATCCGGAAAAAGAGTACGTTTTAAAAGAAGCCGATATCATCTCCAGGAGCAAAAACTCGCCTTTTATAGGCAAGAGGCTTAGGGGCGGAAATGTCCTTACCATGGTAGAGGGACGTATTGTCTGGTCAAGTGAATCATAATATTTTAGTAGTTGACGATGACAGGAGCATGAGAGAATTCCTGGAGATCCTCCTGACAAAGGAGGGTTATCAGGTGGCCCTCGCGGACTCGGGGGAAAAGGCCTGCGAGATCCTGGAGGATCATCCCTTTGATCTTGTCATTACAGACATAAGGATGAAAGATATTGACGGTATCGGGGTGTTGAAAAAGGCAAAGCAGGTAAGCCCGGATACCATGGTGGTTATGATCTCCGCCTTTGCCAACGCCGACACGGCTGTTGAGGCCATGAAGGAAGGCGCGTACGATTATATTCCAAAGCCATTCAAGGTGAGAGAGTTCAAAAGGCTGGTCAGCGATACCCTCAAATCGAGGAAAAAGTCAGCCGCTAAAAAAGAAAAAGATGTTGGCGGTTATTGTTATCACTTTGATTGCCTGATAGGTGAAAGCCCTCAGATGCGAAAGGTATATGATCTTATTGAACGCGTTTCGCAGACAAAGAGCAATATACTTATTTCAGGAGAGAGCGGCACCGGCAAGGAGCTGGCGGCAAGGGCCATACACCGGCAGAGCCCCCGGAGGGATAAGCCCTTTGTGGTGATCAATTGCGCGGGCCTTCCCGAGAGCCTGATAGAAAGCGAGCTGTTCGGGTACAAGAAAGGGGCGTTTACCGGAGCTGCGGCGGATAAAGATGGTCTTTTTGATACGGCCGAAGGCGGGACGGTTTTTCTGGATGAGATCGGAGACCTGACCCCTGCCATACAGGTAAAGCTGTTGCGGGTGATCCAGGAGCGCACCTTTACCGCGGTGGGAGGCACGGAGGAAAAGAAGGTGGATGTGCGTTTTATTTCAGCCACCAATAAGGACCTTGAAGGCGAGGTTATGAAAAAGCGATTCAGGGAAGACCTTTATTTCCGGCTGAATGTAATCCATATCTCAATGCCCCCGTTAAAGGAGAGAGAGGGAGATCTCCCCATCCTTAGCCAGTATTTTATTGAAAAATATTCTTGCGAGCTGGGGAAGGACGTTAAAAAGATATCCGCCTATGCTATGGATATCCTGAGTCAGTACTCGTTTCCGGGCAACGTAAGGGAGCTTGAAAATATTATAGAACGGAGTGTTGCCCTGGAGTTTTCCAGTATAGTGTTGCCGGAAAGCCTTGCGCTCTCCAATTTTCAGAAAGACAGGGAAATGAAACCAGAGGACAGGCGAAGCACGGACCTGAGTGATAAGGGAATTGACCTTGACCGGACCATGGCCAAGGTTGAGAGAGATTATATATTGAAGGCACTGGAGATTACGCACGGGTCAAGGCAGAAGGCCGCGGAGTTACTGGGTATCACCGAGCGGTCTTTAAGATACAGGCTGGAGAAATCGGGAGAAAAATTAGGGGAAGATGGTTTTTCTAAGGAATAAGATATTCAATCTTAAGTTGTTTTACCATTGAACGGATGATATCGAAATGGGTTACATTTTCCGTGTAGAGAGTTGCCCCGATTGACAGGGCCGTTATGGCAATCTGGATATCATTCATAAAATCTGCTCTTTTGGTCAGTTCCTTATATTTTGCATCCATATCAGAGTATATATTACCGATTGTTATATAGTGGTAAGATTGTAATGTGACGACTCGACTATTGTTCATATAGGGTTTTTGCAATTGAGAAAGAAGTCTCTCTGCGTTTCTGGTTTTAGCCCCGGCCCAAAGCTCCATCAGGACAATAGCGGAAATGTACTTTATTGTTCCGAGTTGCAGAAGTGCACGGGTATGAGCGCGATTTCGGATAAATGAGATATAGATGTTCGTGTCGAACATTACCTTCATTTGAAGACCTCATCGATTATGTCTCCTGCTCCGCCGACCTTTTCATGCGCCTCGATGATATTATTATCGATGATAGCCATCTCCAATGCCTTGTTAACGGCCTCTTTTTCTGTTCGTACGCCAAAAATCAACCTTGCCATGTCAATATAGTCTTGATTTAACTCGATTGTCTTTTTAACTATCCTTGCCATTAAATATGCCTCCTTAACCATATAATAATACATATTATATGGTTTTATGTATTAAGTCAAGGGGAAATTTTACGTTTTATGAGATCTCAAACCCCCTTAATAGCATTATTCATATGAATATACATATCTAATAAGAGTCTTTATCGTTTGCTTTTAGGGTTAACAAAGGCTTCATTCTCTCTCCCCCTTTTAGGGGGAGGTGGGAGGGGGGGGTCTAAAGGAAGATTTCATGGGACCTCACCTCAATCCAACCAAGTATCAATATTATTGCCGAAAATTGTAACAACAATGACAAAAATTGTCATAGCGATCAATCACCGCAACCAAGAAGATTGGATGATCGTTTCTGAGGGGAATGGAGAACCTCTAATTGCCTGAAGATATTACATAAAAATATAACATAAAATTATGGGCCCCTGGCATGGTATTTGAATATATATTGGGTAAAAGAGTTAATGTCGGGGTATTCCGTCATTCCGCGACTTGCCTGCCCTGTGAAACGCGAAGCCTGTTTCACCGGGGACCGCGGAATCCAGGATCACAAAAATCATAGATTCTTCGATCAAGTCGAAGAATGACAGAGTAAAAAGCCTAAAAATAACAAAGTAGAAAGTCCAAGAATGACACTGTACAAGATTCCCCGTGATTGAGCCGTTTACTTAAGATGTCATTCTCCGGCTTGACCGGGGAATCCAGGGTCACAAACAAAATAGGGAAAAACCTTTTAACCAAAAAACCAATTAACAATTTAAACAGTAAGCATTTAACCACTTACCAAATCAACCAATTAACCAATAGCCAATTAACGAATTAACCATTTAACTAAATCACGAAATTAATGAATTAACCAATGACAGATAACCAATAACACATAACCAACCAAAGGAGGGCAACATGTTATCAAGATTACACAAGAAGGATGAAGGTTTTACGCTGATTGAGCTGATGATCGTTATCGCCATCATAGGTATCCTGGCGGCCATCGCCATCCCTCAGTTCAGCGCCTACAGGACCAGGTCATATAACTCGGCCGCCCAGTCGGACCTGAGAAACATGGCCACCGCCCAGGAGGCATACTACGTTGATTATTCAACATATTGTAACAGTGAGGGTGACCTCGCAGACGGCACATACGGCTATCGGCAATCAGGCAACGTCATAATTGATACAACGGGTAGTAATACCGGGTATACTATTGAGGCCTATCATCAAAGCGGAGACGCAACCTATTCCATGGCGGGCCCTGGAGGTACCATAGACGAGAAGTAATAATAGCCATAGATTATTACGATGTGTTAACGGGAACCGGTATATATATATTGCGGTTCCCGTTTTTTTTCTTAGAAAGATTTTTTGCCTCTCCATAACAGAGGATGATTTTTTATTGCCTTGCCCGTCTGGTTGTGGAATCAAAAGAATTTTTGTATATATTCTTCTAGGACTTTTATTCCTCCCCCTTTCAGGGGGAGGTAAGGTGGGGGGTCTTAAAATACCAGCGGCGTTAGGGCATGGGCATTAACTATATCGGAATTTCTCTCAAAAATAAGGAATCTAATGTTGAGCACAATGAGTTTTACGGAAAAATGGGGATATCCCATTATCATTATTCTGGTAGTAGCAGCCTATTTGCCTACCTTTACCGGCGGTTTCATCCTGGATGATAGGCCTTTGATAAAGGATAATAGTTATATCAAAGAACCTCACTCCATCT
>CAYUYB010000129.1:0-7506 GCA_964449025.1 uncultured Desulfobacteraceae bacterium | reverse complement strand
CTTGGAGAGGCTTTCGTATCCCTTGCCCGTCAAGTTCCTCAGTATCCTCTCAGTGACGTCTTCCACATCATTGATACGGCCTCGTATATATTCGTAGTCTATCTCCTTAAAAAGCTGTCTTATTTTTTGAAGCGATTTTTTTAATGCCCATTCCGCATTGATTTTTTCTTCCAGGATGGTGTTGATAGTGGTATCCGAGACCATACTGTCATCAACGATCATTAAATGGGCGTCAAGTATGAAGGAATGTTCCCTGATCTGGTCCGACATCCTGTTTTTCAGGTCCATAATCTGTTTTTTGGTTAGATGGAGGGCCTCCTTAAATCTTTCAACTTCTCTGTCTACCTCTTCTTCATTAATAAGGTACTGGTAGATAATCTTCTGTTGCGACCTGTCCACAACGCGGGCCCTGCCGATAATTATCCCAGGGGAGACCGGTATTCCCTTTAATATCGTCCCTTCTATAACTGCATTTTTATTCATTTCTTTTCGCCGAATCGGTTTTTGAAAAGTAGGTCCATCTCATCCAGTAATTCTTTAGCATCTTTACCAATGGCCCTTACTGTTATCTCTGTTCCGCGGGGGCATGCCAGGGTGAGTATGGAAAGTATACTCGCCCCATCCACTTCTTCATGACCATCTTTTTTGAAGTAGAGCTTGGATTTATACTTTTTGGTCAATTCCACTATTTTGGCTGCTGCACGTCCGTGCAGCCCGAGATCATTGTTGATTTTTAGTCTTTTTGTATGTTCCATCGGATGCCAATAAGCAGATATATATTACCACCCTCCTGATCTCGCCCTGACCCCGGTCTTTTTATTAGGTAACCGCCGTAAAATCGTGTTTTATAACCTATTAAAATATAATCCAATTAACCGCTTTTTTCTATCATTTTTTTATGTTTGTCCCATTCCTTTTTTGATATCAAGCCCTTCCCTGTATACTGCCCTGTAATTAAGGCCGAATTTTTCAGAAAGATGCTTGGCCGCCTCTTTCACTCCCATGTTATTCCGTATTAATCCTTTGATCATATGGCTTGTCCTGTCGGCAGGGAAATCTTCATTGCGGCTTTTTTGCTTGCCAGCCACAATTACCGTGAATTCCCCTTTAATCATATGATCCCCGAAGTCTTTCAGTATTAGATTGAGAGGACCCCTTATTACCTCCTCATATACCTTTGTCATCTCCCGGAGTATCACCGCATAACGATCTCCAAGGATCTCATTAAGGTCTTTCAGCATGGCCTTTATCCGATGGGGAGCTTCATAGAATACCATTGTCACAGGCTCATACAGCAGGGCCTTTATCTCCTTCTTCCTCTTGCTGGCCTTGCTGGAAAGGAAACCGAGAAACAGAAATCTGTCTGCTGTTAATCCAGAAACGGAAATAGCGGCTATTGCCGCGGAAGGCCCCGGCACCGGGGATACCCTTAAACCCTCTCCCAATGCGCTATTAATAAGAAAACTACCGGGGTCCGAAACGACAGGAGTGCCCGCATTGCTCACCAGCGCGATATCCGAACCCTTTTTGAGTTTTTCTATAAGTTCCGGCGCCCTTGATCTGCTATTATGCTGGTGATAGCTTACCAGTCTCCTCTTGATCCCGTAGTGGGTGCATAAATCCCTGGTGTGCCTGGTATTCTCAGCAGCTATTAAATCTACCTTTTTCAGGATCTTTAAGGCCCTCAAGGTTATATCCTCAAGATTGCCTATCGGCGTAGAGACGACATACAGAGTGCCTGTGTCAGACCTCTGGATTTTTGACTGTTGATTCTTTTGTTTCATGTCTTTCCTTGCGCCTTCAACCCTGAACCATTTGGCCGGTAAGGAAGAAGTGATGGTTGGCAATTAGTCATCACGTGTCACCAGGATTATGCTGTTACCACTCATATGCCAGCTCAAAGGCGTCCTTTATCAGCTCAATTTCCTCTTTACCACCTAAGATATTTATAGCAATAATGTCAAATCGCGATTTTACGTCGCAACAACCATTGGCCTTCATATAGTAAAGGGCTACCTTGGATATTTGACGCCTTTTTCTTTTGTCGATAGCCTCTTTTGCGTTCCCTGTAGAGCTGTTTTTCCGTGTCTTGATCTCAATAAAAACAAGACAGTCACCATCTTTGGCAATGAGATCTATTTCACCCAGGGGACAGCGGTAATTCTTGGCCACGAGCTTATAACCATATCTTTTTATCCTTTTTAGCGCCAGTTTCTCACCCAGCTCTCCCAGTTGGAGTCTTTCCCGCGTCAAATCAACCCACTCCTTTGAAGGTTAGTCTATGAACAGGACAGGGGCCGTATTGGCACAAGGCGTTGAGATGGAGAGGGGTTCCATAGCCTTTATTCCTATTGAATCCGTATCGCGGAAAAGACACGTGATAGGAACGCATTATCCTGTCTCGATACACCTTGGCTACTATAGAAGCAGCGGATATGCTCTGGCTTAATTGATCACCTTTTATGATACATTTCTGTGGAGTGACAGTCGGTATCTTATGGATGCCGTCAACCAGGACATAATCCGGAGCAGGATCAAGCCATGACAGGGCTAGCCTCATAGCCTCCAGGGAAGATATAAGGATATTGGACTGATCAATTGACTTATGGGAAACTACCGCGACAGAGACTGCGAGGGCACTATCAATTATAACGGTAAATGCCCTCTCCCTGGCCTTTTCCGTCAGTTTCTTGGAATCTTTTATACCCGATAATATCACTCTCTTTGGAATAATAACGGCCGCCGCCACAACCGGCCCTGCTAGAGGTCCTCTTCCCGCCTCGTCGACCCCCGCTATTATTCCATACCCGCTCTCCCAGGCTGAGGACTCATGAGATAACGGGTTAAATGAATCAGATGCATCATGCCCGGAGAAAAGCAACAGGTTTTTGTTTGGACTAATCAATATTCTTCAAGATTAAATGATCAGGCCCTTTTTTCTTTAATACGCGCGGCCTTGCCTCTAAGTTTACGCATATAATATAATCTTCCTTTTCTGACCTTACCTTTGGACACGATCTCAATCTTATCGATAGTGGGTGAATGGAGAGGGAATATCCTCTCTACACCAATACCATAGGACACCTTGCGTACCGTAAAGGTGGCCCCTGTTTTACCTTTTCTTTTACGGATGACAAAACCCTGGAACACTTGGACACGTTCCTTTTCACCTTCTTTGATCCTTGCGTGTACTTTAATGGTATCACCGACCTTGAAATCGGGAATATCTACCCTCATCTGCTCTCTTTCTATATTCTCAATTATGTTTTTCATTTGTCCTCCAAGATATAAACCATCCGGAGACATCTTGTTTCCGGATGAAGCTTTGAGCTCTCAGCCATCAGCATTCAGCCAAGGCTTTCTTTTTAGGCAATCTCTATCTACCCGCCAGACGGTCCAGGATAATCCCTGCCGCTGTTCTTACAGACAGATGATTGTAATTGTCTGATCCTTTGATGGGCTCCAGTATGAAATCAGCCGAATCAATGATATCTTTGTGTAGACCCCACGCGGTTCCAAAAAGGATAAAAACCGCTTTTTCAGAGTTTATGATATCTATTGCCTTGGAAAAGGTTACGGATAACCGGGACCTTCTTGAGGCGTCTGTCGCTATCAGGATAGGTCTCTCCCCTTCTAAGTCCTTGATCTTTTCTATAGATTCTTCGAGTGAAGGGCTGGTATCTATTATTTCTATGGCTTCTTTTCTTTTGATATTATATTTCGAGCCATAACCTTTTGTCCAGTGCAGTATTATGCGCTCGGCGATCTTCCGCTGGTCATGCAAAGGGGTTATGACGAATAATCTCTTTGCACCGTAAGTCTTGGCCAGCCTTGCCAGGTCGTGAAGATCGAGATTCGTTATTGATGAGGCTATTTCTTGATCATTCTTATCATAAACAGGGTAATGGATTAGCCCTATATAAAGCCTCATAAAAAATCGTCCTGTTCTACTTAATCATCATTGTGATCTTTTTCTACTGATACGGCCTTTTTAAGCAGATCAGGTCTCCTCTGGTGAGTCCTCTTCATGGCTTCTGCTTTACGCCACTCCCTAATCTTTTCGTGATCCCCGGAAAGAAGGATTGGCGGCACCTCCTCCCCCATAAAGACTCTTGGCCTGGTATAGTGGGGGTATTCCAGCAACCCGTCTTGAAAGGAATCCTCCAGATTGGACCTTTCACCTCCCAGAACTCCAGGGGTAAGGCGGCATAAGGTATCCAGGACAACTATAGCGGCCGGTTCACCACCGCTTAAAATATAGTCGCCGATGGATACTTCCATGTCAATGTAATGGGCCCGGATCCTTTCGTCAATGCCTTCATAACGGCCACAGACTAGTATTAATTGATCCCATTCCGCCAGTTGCCAGGCCATTGTTTGATCAAATCTCTTACCCTGGGGGGTGAGAAGTATGACCCCGGACCGGCCCGCTGTCCTTTCCACGGAACTCAACGCTCGATAAATCGGGCCGGGTTTCATTACCATTCCGTTTCCGCCCCCATACGGGCGGTCATCTGTCACCTTATGTGGCCCTTTGGCAAAGGAACGGATGTCCACAAGCCTGACATCCAGTAATCCTTTCTTTACGGCCTGTCTCAGGGTGCCCTTTTCCAGAAAAGGCCCGAAAAATTCAGGAAAAAGGGTAAGAATATCAAACCTCATTTAGATCGAGTAACCCCTCCATATGAGATACAATAATTCTCTTATTCTCCAGGTCGATCTCATCAATTACTTCGTGAATGGCGGGTAACAAAATCTCTTTCCCCCCTTCCTTTACAACGTATATATCATTACTGCCGGTGGGTATGATATCTGTCAATTTGCCCAGGTATCGCCCTGAATTGAGAAATACCTCAAGGCCGATGAGTTCAAACCAGAAGTATTCTTCCTCACTTTTTTGTGTGAGGAGATCTTTTCTTATAAAAATGCCGGCACCGCGGTATCTCTCCGCTTGTTCCAGGGACTGCAATCCCTGCAGTTGGATCAAGAATGAACTTTTATGAGGCTTTATGGATGAGACCTTGCATTCAAGCGTCTCATCTTTTTTGGATTTCAGGAAAACGCTTCCTGCATAGAGAAATGATTCCAAGGATTGAGCGTATGACCGTATCCTCAAAGAGCCTTCCAGCCCGTGGGGCCGAATCACCTTTCCAACGAGGATCAGGTTTTCAGATAAGACCTTGCTCAAAGCTATTCGATAATCTCTAGAACGGATCTTTTTCTGAGTTTGGTCGAAGCAGCGCTCAGGATGGTCCTCATGGCACGCGCGGTTCTTCCCTGCTTACCGATAATCTTTCCCAGATCCTCCTTGGCTACTTTCAGTTCGATCACAGAGGTCTGTTCACCTTCTATTTCAGTCACTAGAACTTCTTCCGGATTATCGACCAACGCCTTTGCAATGTAAGCGATCAATTCCTTCATCTCCATTAACCTCCTCATACCATTCAACAGAACATCACGTCAGTTAGTCGTTTTAGGATCCTTAAGCAAACCCTCTTTGTTCAAAATCGCCTTTACGGCTTCCGACGGGCTCGCCCCTTTTTCCAGCCACTCGCTCACCCTTTGTTTATCGATGCTGATCTCGGCGGGGTCGTTCATAGGATTATATGTTCCGAGTATTTCCAGGAATTTTCCATCACGAGGCGCTTCCGAATCAGCCGCTACTAAACGGTAATGTGGTTCCTTTTTCTTCCCTTTTCTGGTCAACCTTAATCTCACTGTCATATCTTTGATCTATCACCCCCTTGTGTGTCACCTGATATAAATAGAATCACGATAAAAAACCAAATAATCCCCGCATCTAAACTTATGTTTCTAAGATCCGTCCTGCCAGCAATTAGCGCTTAGCTATCGGCAAAGACGTCAAAAACAAAAGACTGCCTGAATGCCGGGGGCTGATTGGTGAAAGCTCCATCCATAGACTTGTTGTTTCTGGATGGAAACTAATTAAACAACGACGGCAAACCCCGGAGCCCTTTGATTGTTAACCACTCCATCATCTTTTTCGTCTGGCTGAAATTCTTCAAAAGGCGATTAACATCCTGCACGGTTGTTCCGCTTCCCCGCGCGATTCTTTTTCGTCTGCTCGCGTTTATAATCTTGTGATCCGATCTCTCCTTCCTGGTCATGGAATTGATGATTGCCTCCACCTTTAGCAATTCTCTTTCATCCGGTTTGAGTCCTTTCGTATTTAATTGTCCCATGCCTGGAAGCATACTGATAATCTTATCGAGGGATCCCAGCCGTTTTATCTGCGTCAGCTGTTTTTGAAAATCCTCCAGATCAAAATCTCTCTTTTTGATCTTTTTCTTAAGATCCAGGGCCTCTTTCTGGTCGAATTCTTGCTGGGCCTTTTCAATGAGGGAGATCATATCTCCCATCCCCAGGATCCGGGAAGCCATCCTGTCTGGGAAAAAGGCCTCAAGGGCGTCGAGCTTTTCTCCCACGCCTATAAACTTTATGGGTTTGCCCGTAACCGCCTTTATGGAGAGGACCGCCCCTCCTCTGGCGTCGCCCTCCATCTTGGTCAGGATGATCCCTGTGACATCGAGGCTTTGATCGAACTGTTTTGCCATATTTACCGCGTCCTGTCCGGTCATCGAATCCGCTACGAAAAGGATCTCGGAGGGGTTGATCATGTCCTTGATTCGAACGAGTTCGTCCATAAGCTCTTCGTTGATGTGAAGTCGTCCTGCTGTGTCTATAATCAAGACATTGGAGACGTTTTTTCCGGCCTTTGACACAGCGTCAACACATATATCCTCAGGCTTCATGCCTTTGTCTGGGACATAAACGGGTATGTCTATTTGGGCCCCCAGTACCTTTAGTTGGTCTATGGCAGCAGCCCTGTATATATCCGCCGGCACCAGATAAGGTTTTCTTCCCTGTTTACGGATATATAGGGCAAGCTTGGCCGCGGTTGTAGTCTTTCCCGAGCCCTGAAGGCCTACCAGCATGATGGTTAAAGGAGTTTGTCTGGAAAGGTCAAGGCCTTGTCCTTTTTCTCCCATCAGCCTGACCAGTTCCTCATTTACTATCTTAACAACCTGCTGTCCAGGGGTTAGGCTGTCCAAGACCTCCTGCCCCAGGGCGCGTTGTCGGACGTCCTCAATAAAGCTCTTTACGACCCTGTAGTTTACATCGGCCTCCAGGAGTGCCAGGCGTACTTCTTTTAAGGCATCTTGAATGTTGGTTTCGCTCAATTTGCCGTGACCTTTTAAGTTCTTAAAGGTCTTGTTTAATTTTTGGGATAGATTGTCAAACATATAATGGGACTCCGGGCTTCAAATTTAAACACATA
This sequence comes from uncultured Desulfobacteraceae bacterium, assembly GCA_964449025.1. GTDB lineage: Bacteria > Desulfobacterota > DSM-4660 > Desulfatiglandales > HGW-15 > CAYUYB01. The sequence goes on along the minus strand of CAYUYB010000129.1, from coordinate 206 downwards.
ATATAATTATTTTAAGAGTTTAATGTCAAGATAAAACAGGTGGAGATAGACTCGATAGCTCCAAGGATTCGACAAGCCGGCAGCTTTGACCAATGTCGAAGGCATGTTCCTTTTCTTTGTTCCGGATCTCCCGGGCTGGTCATTTCTAGGGGTTACGGCCGTGGGATGCCTACCCCCTCCCTGTTCCCCTCGCATTCGCTCGGGGC
>CAYUYB010000128.1:5770-7528 GCA_964449025.1 uncultured Desulfobacteraceae bacterium | reverse complement strand
CCTGAAATAACAGCGCCCTCCCGATAGTCACTCATAAAAGGGACATGCCTTCGCCATGGTAGTGCAGCTCCGGGCCTCTATAAGCTGACGGCTGCGTTGCGAAAGACGAAATATAAATGAGGCACTGTCGAATGGTCCTTCGACTTCGCTCGGGACCGTGGCGCTTTTGGAACAGCATATGACATCTAGATGGTGGATCAGGGCCTTGTTGATGGATCTGCTATGTGAAGATGATCCGGATGATATTGCTCTGGGGTTTTCTTCTTGACAGGTGATTTGCTCTTCCATATATATCAAGCCATTAGAAATATGTTTAAAACAGAAGAGGTATATGGTTATGTATAACGCCGGTGATTTAAGAAAAGGGCTGAAGATTCAGATCGACGGGGAGCCTTATAACATTATCGATTTCCAGTTCTCCAAGCCGGGCAAGGGGCAGTCGCTTTACCGGTGCAAGTTAAAGAATATGATCAACGACACTATTGTCGATCGAACCTATAGGTCAGGGGATACATTTGAGCCTGCTAACCTGGAAGAGCGGAGGATGCGGTATCTTTATAACCAGGGAGCTGAATTCTTTTTTATGGATTTAAATAATTATGAACAATCCATGCTTACCGGTGAACAGATGGGGGAGGCAAAGAATTATCTGACAGATAATCTTGAAGTTGATATCCTGTTTTTCGGTAAAAGGCCGATAGGCATTACATTACCCAATTTTGTGGATATGACCGTGACACGTTCGGATCCATGGGTCAAAGGAGACTCCGCCACCGGTGACAGTAAGCCGGTAACCGTTGAAACTGGCTATACCCTGCGAGTGCCGCCGTTTATTGAAGAGGGAACGAAGATAACCATCGATACGCGTACCGGGCAATATGTCACCCGGGTCAAAGGATAGCCATGCTAGGGCGGGACAACTAAGGATTGGTTGCCAAGGAATCCATCATGCGGCTGCGGGCCGCGATCATCCAGGCCTTAAGGCGTTTTTTTATAGAACGAGGATATCTGGAGGTGGAAACGCCCAGCCTGATTCGATCACCTGCCCCCGAACCCTATATTGATGCCGTAGGCACGGAGGGGGGATTCCTGCGCACGTCCCCCGAACTTTGTATGAAGCGGCTCCTTTGCGCTGGGTATTCCAGGATATTCCAGATATGCAAATGTTTCAGAGGAGGGGAGAGAGGGCATCACCACTTGCCTGAATTCACAATGCTTGAGTGGTATCGTACCCGGTCTTCTTATATAGACCTTATGGAGGATTGCGAAGATATGGTTCGATTCGTTGCCAGTGAACTTGGACGCGGGGACAGGATTGGGTATATGGAAAGGACTATTGATCTTAAGAAGCCGTGGAACCGAATTACCGTTAAAGAGGCCTTTACGATGTGTTCACCGATATCCCTTGAAGAGGCCCTTGAATCGGATCGTTTTGATGAGATTATGGTACTGGAGGTAGAGCCTCGACTCAGTTTGTTCGTGCCCACCTTTCTTTATGACTATCCGGCATCCCTGGCCGCGTCTGCGCGATTAAAGGAGAACGATCCGCTCCTTGCGGAGAGGTTTGAGTTGTATATGGGTGGGCTTGAGCTGGCAAATGCCTTTTCGGAATTAACGGATGTGGATGAGCAGACGAAAAGATTCAGCAGAGAGGAAGAAAAAAGGAGGCGCGGGGGAAAGTCGGTATATCCTTTTCCGCAGAGATTTATTGAGGACCTTGACTACATGCCCGAGGCCGCGGGCATTGCCTTCGGAGTA
>CAYUYB010000128.1:0-5760 GCA_964449025.1 uncultured Desulfobacteraceae bacterium | reverse complement strand
TTGCGGGAGTGCGGGGGCATCGCGCTTGGGGTGGACAGGCTGGTAATGCTTTTCGCAGATGAAGAGAGGATAGATGACGTGGTATCGTATACACCTGAGGAGCTATGATTTCCTCTCAATCATATGCCTGAGCACAAGTTGGCGGGCCGCACAATGGGTGAAAATTTTTCCATTGATTTTTTTTAAGGATATTACTAAGATATATGATACCCCGACATATTAGGGGGAAAACGGCCGGCGGGAACGATTCCTTGCGGTGAATCACCTGACCTGAGTTCAATAATCCGGGATGACCCGGATCGAAAAGGAGGAATGCACATTGGAAAGTGGAAGAGTAAAGTGGTTTAATAATAAGAAAGGGTTCGGATTTATACAGCGGGAAAACGGCCCTGATCTGTTTGTTCACTTTACCTCTATTAATGAGGAAGGATTCAAATCTTTAAACGAGGGTGATGAGGTTAGCTTTGACGTTGAGGAAGGCGAAAGGGGCCCCAAGGCTGTCAACGTTAACCGCCTGTAGTCCCTGTGAGGAATCATAAGGGTATCTTTTTATCCAATATGAGGTGCCCTTTTGTTTTGTTGCCTTAGCCCCGGATATCCTAGAGATGGACGGGGACCAGCCTAGGTGAATAGGTATGCCGTAACAATACCCAACTGTCTGTGTCTTTCCATTATGAGTTAAGATGTCTTTGTACCCTTTTTTCATGGGATCCACCGGAGATCTTTTCAGCCAGCAAATTATGAGACTGTCTTAGTCTTTCAAAGAGGCCTTGCACCTTCATCCCAAGCAGGGAAGAACGGGGAACAGGAAGCAGGATATCGGTGCCTGGAGTTTGACATTTTTTGCAGAAAGGACTATAGGATTGATCCATTGGCGGGGTCATTGGCAAGCGAATACAATCTCAGGATCTTGTAAAGGCTAATTATACCGGAGAAATTTTTTATTATGCAGGTTCAATGTCCTGATTGCAAGGCTATCTATAATATAGATGGTTCAAAGATTCCTGAAAAAGGAGCCCATGCAACTTGTTCCAAGTGCGGTAAACGTTTCGAGATAATGAAAAGACCAAAGGAAAAGGATGGGGGAACCTCACAGGTAATTATTTTATGTCCTGATTGCGGGCATGTTAACGTAACGTCCGATAAATGTGTCAAGTGCGGCCGTGTCTTTTCAGAGGAGGACAGGGAGAGGTTAACCATTCATATATAGATAAAAGGAAATGCCTCTATTCTTTGAGATATGCCTCAGCTAGGGGCAGGAATGGGGAGCTTTCAAACCTTTCAGTAAAATCCTTAAGTATCTTGTCGGAGGCCTCTTCTTTACCCATGATTCTGTATATCCTTGCCATACTAAGCATGGCCTGCTGTTTAAAGAAATCATCCCGGCCCGAAACGAGAAGCGCCAAGGTCTCAATTGCCTTTTCGAATTCCCCTTTTTCTTCATAGCAGACTGCCAAGGCCATCCTGGCAAGCGATTGGTAAGGGTCATTGGGCATCTCTTCCAGGAATTTCCGGTAATGGTCTATAGCTTCCTCATATCGTCCCTGAAGAAAATTAACATAGGCCAGTTGAGGTAGGGCAAGTCTTGCCGCCTTGGAAATACGGTATTCATCAATAACCCGATTAAATAGTCTCTCAATATCTTCCGAATTATCCCGATTGTTTTCAAGATCGGCATTTTTATGAAGGGCATAATATGCCATATTATATGCCGACTGACCCGCCTTATCTATATGGTTCAAGTATGTATTTATCCCGAGGCCGAGGATGGCAAGAACTAGTAATCCTATCCCGAGATACTGGAGTTCACGGGAATGGTCTTTCGCAAAGATTATGGTCTTCGCGGAAAAGGTCAGGAATTCATCCGGCTTTTTGAGGAGTTCTTTGCGGGATATTTTTGCTGGTGCCATACTGAATACTTTCCGATCTGTAATTTACCGCTCAGTCTGTCTAACAGATGCATCATATGGCGTCAAGCAAAAAGAATTCATAACCCTTGACACCTGATTTCCTGGCCTTTAGTATAGCGCTGAAGCCCTTTAATTATTACGTGCCTTTAAATATCTTAACTGGAGAAATGGAATGCCTAATGTGGTCGTTGTGGGGACTCAGTGGGGAGACGAAGGCAAGGGGAAGATCGTTGACCTACTGGCGTCCAGGGCTGATCTAATAGTGAGATTCCAAGGCGGGAATAACGCGGGGCACACACTGGTGGTGAACGGCGAGCAGACCGTATGTCATCTGATGCCGTCGGGGATACTGCATGAGGGTAAAAAATGCCTTATTGGAAACGGGGTTGTGGTGGATCCGGAGGTATTGCTGGAAGAGATCAGGGTACTTGAAGGGAAGGGTATCTCAATCACGCCCGGTAGGCTTTCTTTGAGTGAAAGGGCCCATCTCATCATGCCTTATCACAAGGCACTGGATCTAGCCAGGGAAGCGGTAAAGGGTGCAGAAAAGATCGGTACAACAGGCCGGGGCATAGGACCATGCTACGAAGACAAGGCCGGGAGGAGAGGGATCAGGGTAGTGGACCTGCTTGATCCCGGGGGCCTGGGGGATAAGATAAGGGCCAATCTTGAAGAAAAGAATTTTCTCCTTTCCAAATTCTTCGGCGCTGATATCCTGGAATTTCAGCCAATCTATGACGATTATCTAAGAATGGCGGAGGATATAAGGCCCTTTATCTCAAATGTTTCGGTCGAGATCGAGGAGGCCTCGAGGAAGGGGAAAAAGATACTTTTTGAGGGCGCGCAAGGTACGCACCTTGACATAGATCACGGCACCTACCCCTTTGTAACCTCTTCAAATCCGGTGGCGGGTTCGGTGTGTGCTGGGGCGGGAGTGGGTCCGGATAAGCTTCATCATATCGTAGGCATCGTAAAGGCATACACGACACGGGTAGGTTCAGGGCCTTTTCCCACCGAACTCTTTGATAAAACAGGAGACTATATTCAGCAGAAGGGGGCTGAATTCGGCGCGACTACGGGGCGGCGCCGAAGGTGCGGATGGCTTGACCTGGTGATGTTGGGGGATTCAATCCGGTACAACGGGCTGACCAGCTTGAGCATAACCAAGCTTGATGTGTTGAGCGGACTCGATAAAATCAGGATATGCGTGGCCTATGAGCTTAACGGTGAAAGGATCGACTGTATGCCGGCAGGATTGGAAGCTCTGGGCCGTTGTAAGCCCGTTTTCGAGGAATTGCCTGGGTGGAAGGAGGATATTTCGGATGCCGGCAGCATGGACCAATTGCCCGGAGAGGCAAGGAACTACCTTAAAAGAATCGAGGACATAACCGGGATGCCCCTGTCGATAATGTCAGTGGGGCCAAGGCGGGAACAGACCATTGTGCTGTGGGACCCGTTCTAGGGTCTCATGGGTATTTCACCATATTTTTGATTTTATCATGACGAACTGTGACAAAGAATATGATGTGATCGTAATTGGGGCGGGACACGCGGGATGCGAGGCTGCACTTGCGGCGTCTCGTATGGGACACCCGACCCTGCTCCTCACTATCAATCTGGACCATATCGCAGCCATGAGCTGCAACCCTGCCATTGGAGGGCTAGCAAAGGGTCACCTGGTTAAGGAGATTGACGCGCTCGGCGGCGAAATGGCAAAGGCCGCTGACCGGACAGGCATTCAATTCAGGCGCTTAAACACCAGAAAAGGGGTAGCGGTACAGGGATCAAGATCACAGAACGATATGGATCTGTACAGGAAGAGCATGAAATCGGTCCTTGAGTCACAGCCTAATCTGGATATGAGGCAGGCAATGGTAGAAAGGCTCCTGGTGACGGATGGCAGGGTGGAGGGGGTAGAAACAGATATCCATGAAAGATTCTTGTCCAAGACGGTTATTCTGACGGCAGGTACCTTCCTCAGGGGACTGATACATATAGGTCTCGATCATTTTCCGGCGGGGCGCATGGGTGACCCTCCGTCCAACGGGCTCTCGGAACAGCTGGCGCAACTGGGATTTGAAATAGGAAGGCTGAAGACAGGAACAACGCCGCGCCTTAACGGCAAAACGATAGATTACCAAGGCCTGGAAATCCAGGAGGGTGACAAGCATCCCAGGCCGTTTTCGTTCACAACCGATAAACCGGTATTGCCCCAGGTCCCCTGTTATATTACCTTCACTAATGAAAAAACCCATGACATCATCAGGGAAGGACTGGATCGATCGCCTCTTTACAGCGGTATCATAGAGGGGGTAGGGGCCCGATACTGCCCTTCAATCGAGGATAAGATAGTCCGGTTTGCGGAGAGAGAAAGGCACCAGATATTCCTGGAGCCGGAGGGCCTTGATACCATCGAGGTATATCCCAACGGGCTTGCCACAAGTCTCCCTATAGATATTCAGAAAAGGATGATAGGGTCCATAGCCGGGCTGTCAAACGCCGAGATCCTCAGACCGGGATACGCCATAGAATATGATTTTATCGATCCTTTACAATTGAAGCTCACCCAGGAGACAAAGCTGGTAAAAGGACTCTTCCACGCGGGCCAGATTAACGGGACGTCCGGTTATGAAGAGGCAGCGGCACAGGGGTTGATGGCAGGTATTAATGCGGTATTGCAGGTTAGGGGGGATGAACCGTTCATACTCCCGAGGTCGCGCGCCTATATAGGGGTATTGATAGATGACCTTGTTACCAAAGGCACCGGAGAACCTTATCGAATGTTTACCTCCAGGGCGGAATACCGCCTTCTCCTTCGGGAAGACAACGCTGATTACAGATTAAGAAAGTTAGGGCATGAACTCGGTCTTGTGCCGGATGATGTATATAAGCTATTCTGCCAAAAACATGAGAGGGTGCAAAAGCTTTTTAAACGCCTTAATGAGATCAAACTTCGGCCGGAACCTGGAGTACTGGCTGGGTTAAAAGATCAAGGGATAGGGCCCATAAAGAATGTTACCACTCTGGCACAGTTGTTGAGAAGGCCGGATGTTTACCTCGCGCAACTGCGAGCCTTCGATCCGGAGCTTGGAGGTATCGAGGCGGCTATAGAGGAGGAGGTGGAGACGGTAACAAAGTACGAGGGATATATCTTGCGGCAGGAACAGCAGGTGAAAAGATCCAGAAGGATGGAAAACACCAGGATTCCCGAAGGACTCGATTATGAAAGGATCTATGGTCTTACCAGGGAGGTCAGGGAGAAGCTGGACAGGGTGAGACCCTTATCCCTGGGCCAGGCATCCAGGATCTCCGGTATAACACCCGCCGCGATAATGGCGTTGCAGATCCATTTTAAGAGACTCGGCCGTGAGCTATAAGACCGGGAGGCGCAGCCCAATTCAAGCCTGGATTGGCGGGTCGCATGAGACTTGTGTGGGCATATATAATATAGCGATTGTGTCTATTATACTTGTTCTTATTTGTAGTTGTGTTCATGCGCCCACTACGGAATCATGGAAAAAACAATACAGCCATCTCCTGCAACCGCGCCCCCAAAATAAGACTATCACTGAGACGGATTATTATATCGTTTTTATGGTAGCAGCTTATCACTTGGATTATTTGGATAACAGGGCCTTGATCGATTCTCTGATAGACTATGGCAGAAGGAAAGGAGAGATCGGACATTCTTGGGTATATTTGAAAGGGGTAAAAGACGGTGAGCCATATATCCTTGAAGGGGGACAGTCTGGGCAATTGGGTAAAACTGAACCACGCTTCTATGAAGGTGTTAATAACTACATCAAATTCGGTTATCCTGATCCGAGCAATTCCCAAAAAGCCTATCCAC
>CAYUYB010000127.1:0-7626 GCA_964449025.1 uncultured Desulfobacteraceae bacterium | reverse complement strand
TAAGGAAGGGCTGTTTGTCTAATTTGGATTTTAGGACAGGTTATAAGCTTTACCGCATGCCCAATCAGATTCTAACTACCTTATGAGGTATGTCAGATCAAGTTATAGCAATTACAGATTACCTATATATGCCTGCCCTCGGTGGCGGATCTCCGGGTAATTCGTGAGCCTTCTATATATCCGATATATATAATCATAAGGGGAATTATATAGAATCCGATTTAACCATGCGGTAAGGATTATATCTTTTATATTTATTGACAGATTACGGGTCGGCCAAAAAATACAGATCTGGATTAAAAAAGAAATGACCAAAACTCTATCCGGTTCTTCTGAAGAACCTCAAAATAATCCCAAACAACTCTCAGATAGAATGATAATTCTACTGGTAGCGTTAATAGCCGCCTTTCCGGCATTATCAACGGACCTGTATTTACCTGCATTACCATCAATGACCGAACAGTTGAACTGTTCTGTGGCGTGGGTGACCGCATCACTAATTGTGTTTTTTATTTTCCTGAGCACCAGTTCTGTTCTTTGGGGACCATTATCTGATAAATACGGACGTAAACGAATTTTACTGATTGGTGTCCCACTATATATCATATCGAGTATCTTTTGCGTGGTGAGTCAAAATGTCATTCAGTTGATCATAGCCAGGATATTTCAGGCTATCGGCGCCGGCGCCTCCATGGCTGTAAATCTCGCAATCGTAAAAGATGTTTTCCCCGGTAAGAAAAGGGAGCGCACACTCGCTTTCGTTACAGTATTAAATGGCACGATACCCGTAATTGCACCTTTGATCGGGGCTCAAATCATCAAATTTGTCTCATGGAGGGGGACGTTCGGCGCGCTTGTTATTATTGGTATACTGGTCTGGACGTTCGTTCTTTATTTGAAAGAAACAAATACGAAATATTCCGATGTCAATGCCCTGAAAACCACTTTAAGATTACTTGTCGTCCTGAAAAATTTTCACTTCACCCGATTGTTGATAATCTTTTCAGTTATTTCAATACCACTTCTTGCTTACATTAGTATTTCTTCTTTCATTTTTATTAAAAGGTTCGGCGTCAGCGAGGAGGCTTTTGGTTTATATTTCGGCGCGATAGCCTTTCTTTTTATAGTTGGAGGCCCCATATATCTATTTTTGCAAAACTTCTTTAAACCGGTAACTATCATCACAGCATGTTATATAGGCTCCCTTATAAGTGGGATATTGATATTGACAATCGGCCAAATAGACCCGCTGCTTTTCGCCGTTTCGATTGGTTTTGGTTATCTATCTGTCAGCATCAGCCGACCGCCTTCAAGCAGTTTACTGCTGGAGCAGCAGGATAAGGATACAGGATCAGCGTCTTCCCTGATTCAGGCCTCCTATATGTTATCAGGTAGTCTGGGGATGCTTTTTGTTTCCTATGAGTGGACTAATCGTATCATGATGCTGGGGATAATGAACCTTTTGCTTAGCTCCGGGGGGTTACTTCTCTGGATCTATACGAAAGCGAGATGCCGCATACCGGAACATTTTAGGTGATAATGGAGTCAGGACGCTCTTTTAAAATTCAAAAACTCGTTTGTCAGTTAAATTATCAAAGAGAGTCCCTTTTAACGTAATCGTTGCATAAACGCCACTTTTTCTCTATGATTATGTGGGATTTCCTTTTCCGATCCTTTAACACCTTGATAGGTGGCGTTGCGATGTCATCAATTTCTAAACCAAGGTATTGGCTTTAATACTTCTGTTATCGGCGTGTGCGACCGGAAATCCGCAAATCCCGGAAAACTTGCTGTTATCAGTGCTTATGCAAGAGAAAACCGAATGTCGAGGACACGCATCAAAAAACCTCACGCGCGCGCGCACACAAAATCCTTGTGACGGGGAAGCAGCTGCAATGCCAAACAAGATCAGTAAGAATAATCTACCGATCGTCTTATTACACAACGTCGATCCATCCTGGACACGAGCGGAAACGGCAGACGTTATCAGTCAAGTCGATCAACTCGCGAACGAATTGATAGCACAGGGATACAAGGTGTTTCAGGCCCCTGTCACCAATACGGATCTTGCTACTGTCCTTGCACCCTTTGATCCTGACAACCACATAGTCTTCAATTGGTGTGAGGAGCTGCCGGGAATCCCTCACAGCGAAGCCCGGATACCCATGTTCCTGGAACAACTAGGGTATACGTATACAGGTTCTACGCCCGACACTCTGTCCCTGAGCTGGGACAAGGCATCCGTCAAAACCAGACTCGCGGAGCACGGGGTATCGACTCCCTTTGGATGGGTTGTCGATTCACCGCCCATAAAGGGCTGGGACAAATTTCCGGCTATCGTCAAACCGGCCTTTGAACACTCCAGCGTGGGAGTCGATCACAACGCGGTGGTGCTTGATGAAAAAACACTACAAAGACGGGTCGCGCACATCACGGAACGGTTCGCTCAGCCGGCTCTGGTGGAAGATTTTATCGACGGACGGGAATTCCACGTGACCCTCTGGGGAAATAACCGGCTCAACATGCTGTCACCGGCTGAAATGGACTTCTCAGCTTTTTCCGATGTGAGGGACCGCCTGTGCACCTTTGATTCCAAATTCACGCCTGGATCCCGCCATTACGAGGGCATTAAGTTGCGCATTCCGGCACTTATGTCCAAAACCAAGCTGTCCGCTCTCCGCAAGACTTCGGTCGCTGCATACAGGTTGTTGGGGTGTCGTGATTACGCCCGGATCGACCTAAGGCTACGCAATAATGTCTTTTACGTACTGGACGTAAACCCCAATCCGGATATCAGTTCAGATACAAGCCTGGCTTACGCCCTGGCAGCGGATGGGATAGGCTATGGTGAATTTATTAGTCAGATCATCCAGCTCGCTAACTCTCGTCACTCGATAGAAAAGGCGGTAAGGGAGGCCGGGTTATGACACCCTATGAACAAGGCGGCCTTGACGGCTTGTGTGCTATTTATAGCATCGTGAACGCGGCTCGGATTATATCTGACATCCAGAATGACGATGCAAAGTTACTGTTCAGACGTATCCTGGAATATTTGGAACAGTCCAGAGACTTGAGTCGCCTGCTTTGCGAAGGAATCGGGCTTACCACCATAGGCAGTATCCTTCGTGATGTAGTGGGCGACCTGATCCCCTACCGCAGCATGCCTTACAAAAACCAGCCCAACATACCGCTCGATGACTTTTGGGGTGAGATGGTACGTTTTCTTGAGGGCGGTGAAAAGAGGGCCGTTCTCATATGCCTATCCGGCCCCATGTGGGACCACTGGTCCATAGTTCATGAAATCACGGCAAAACAGATACGTTTTTTCGATTCCCACAAACTATGCCGGCTCAACCGTAATCGCTGCACCACTACACGCAGCACATCCAGGCGCCCCCATATATTATGCCCAACCCATACTTATTTCCTGTCAATGGAACCCCAGTGAAAAGTGGCGCATGCATTCTCCGCCGCGCCTGAATTGCCGGCAGCCGTCTTGACGGTGTGGACCTTGAGAACCGGATTTATTAAGCAAAATATGCATTAAAATAGGATTCGATTTCATTTAATATCTTTTTGTTGAGACGAAGGGAAATGTATAAGGCAGAATAATCGAGTTTTACCAGGGCATTGGCCGCGGCATCCCCATCTATGACTTCCTGGATTTTATCACAGACATTTTTATTAACCGTTTGAATATCATTGTATATCGCGGCGAGATTATCCAAATTCCAATCAGGCTCATTCTTTCTTCTCAGCAAAAAATATTGCGCCAGCAGATACATACTCACGGAGCGGTAAGTAGTCTCTTCTATCGACGCGAAAGGCAGGTGGTAACGCACCATCGGCTTAAGCTTTTCAAGAATAGGACACCCGGAGGTAACCATATATATGCCGAGCAACGAACTTAAGCCTACATGTAAGGGTACTTGTTTCAGGTATCTCCTTTCCTCGGTTTCCACAAGTACTTCAACCTCCTCGATAGATTCTATATTTTTGAAGTAATCAACCAATTCAACAATGTTTATTGCGGTGGGGCAAAATTCGCATTTCGATTCATCGAGGGGGCAATTCGGGCATTTGAAGTTTTTTAACGCCGCCCACGGCGGAGGCAGCCCGTATTCCTGCCGGATTAAGTGTAAGCTTTTTTTATCAAGCCTGATCTTAAATTCCTTCTCCAGATTGTTTTTAAAGGTAAAAACATATCTGAAGGTGACTATTTCAGTAACGCTATTTCTGGTGACATCCATACTGGATACCTCTTTTTTAATTTTGTGACGACACACGTTTTAATCAACAGACCATGGAGAATCTAACCTTGATTGTCATAAAAATTCAGATGCATTTTGTTGTGATGAAAAGAATAAATTTAATGCAGCGATTCTTCGTCAGATACCAATGAAAGCATTATTCTTGTCTATTGCGATTTAATCTTGAAGTCTTTCACATCGAAAAGGTTTAAACTAGTTGGATAAATCCTGGTGCTTTAAATAATTACATATAGACACGATAACACAGCCGGAAGGAACACGAGTTTAGGGTGATCAATCTTTTTTGATGATCAGATTTTGAAGCTCATCCATGTCAGCAACCTTGATGGGAAAATGTTCTTTCAGGGTCCTGCCTACCTCCTCTATCGCCTTACAAATAGCGCTCGCCTGATCGTTGTTTTTGATGCCTTCTATTATCATGCCGACGATTTCATCCCATTGTCCTTGCTTTACCTTCTCGTTAATTCCCCTGTCCGCGAGGACCCATACACGGCGTTCAAAGACGGATATGAAGATAAGGATACCAGTTCCATCCCGCGTGCGATAGAGCCCTTCATGAAAAAAACCGGTAATGGCTGCTTCCTCAACCTCTTCTTCGATCTCCCTGTCTGAGATAAGCAGTCTCTTAATTCTGTCGTTATGCTTTATAATCCGGTGGAATAATATAAAAAGCACCGTGGTGATTCCCAGAAAGAGCCACATGTTATAGTGGCCGATCCATAACCATCCACCTATAAAATATGTCATTATCAGTGACAGGGGAAGCGCGAAGATATTACCCCCTATGACATCGGACATGGGGTAGTGATAACTCCTGGACACAACCATGGGGATTATCTCACCTGATGTGTGTCTTTCCGCCTCTTCGACCGCCTTCCTTATCCTTTCCCTGTCCTGGTCATTTAAGAATTTTTCTGCCAGATTCTGCATATATAGCACCTGAATTAAAGAGATTGAATCTTACCATCCACCGGAGGCTCCACCTCCACCAAAACCACCGCCTCCCCCGGAAAATCCGCCAAAACCGCCTCCTCCGGAACTCCTAAATCCCCCGCCTGATGTCCAGTATCCCCCTCTGTCTCTGCCTGAACCATACGAGGGACCAAAGGATAAGGGCCCGCCGAACAGGCTGAGGAATAAACCAACCAAGATTCCGACGGGAATTAATACCAAAAATATTAAAAACCCCGCATTGAAAAGCAAGGTTCCGAGGATCGGGAACAGTATTCCACCTGAAACGGCACCTAAAGGACGTTTGAGTCTTCCCATCACGTTTACCAGGAAAATTATGAACAGAATCGCGAACAAGTTTGGACCGGAATGGGATCGGGGTGAAACTCGAACGGGTTCTGCATCCGCCTTGAATTCCCCTCGCACCGCCTGGATCACGGCCTGGACGCCACTAGACACACCAGAGTCGAAATCACCTCTCTTAAAACAGGGAATTATAATATTCCGGATTATCCGTCCGCTAATAAGGTCTGTGAGGGAACCTTCCAGACCATAACCTACCTCGATCCTGACCTTCCGGTCATTTTTCGAGATCAGGAGAATCGCTCCGTTGTCCTTGTTTTTTTGCCCTATCTTCCACTGGTCGGCGACCCGAATGGAGAAGCCCTCAAGGCTATCCCCCTCCAGGGAAGTGATGGTCAGGACAACGATCTGCGTGGAATCCATGCTTTCCAGTTCTCCAAGTACAGCCTCAATCTGCCGCTCCGTGGAAGACGACAGGATGTTGCCATAATCATTTACCCTGCCCTTCAGGGCGGGTACATCAAGGCCAAAAGCGCATGATGCGCATATCAGAAGAAAAATTCCTGAAAGGCATAGACCCCTTGAAACCTTGAAAACCATCTTGATATCCTTCCTTTTTTAGAACTTAACCTCGGGCGCCGCCCTGGCCCCTTCCTCTGCCTTGAAATATTCCTTGCGCTCCAGGTGCAACAGGATACTGTTTGTCAGGTTGTTGGGAAAGGTGCGAATGGAGGAATTGAAGGTTTCCACCGCCTGGTCATACCGCTCCCGGGCCACGTTGATACGATTTTCAGTGCCTTCAAGCTGGTTTTGAAGATCCAGGAAATTCTCATTCGCTTTAAGGTCAGGATAACTTTCTACCACCACCATAAGTCTTGATAACGCTGAAGACAGCCCGCCTTGGGCCTGTGTGAACTCTTCCATCGCCTTCGCGTTGCTTAAGTCACTGGTTGTCAGTCTTACGGAGGTTGCCTTTGACCTAGCCTCGATAACCGCCTGCAAGGTCTCTCTTTCATGGGAAGCATACCCCTTCACGACTTCAACCAGGTTCGGGATGAGGTCCGCCCTGCGCTGGAGAGTCGATTCAACATCCCCCCAGGCTTTGAAGACGGCTTCCTCATTCATCTGCATGGTATTATAACCGCAACCCGACAGAACCACGATCAGCAGTATAGTAAATGATACCCCTAAATAATATCTGTTCATCATTGACACCTCCTGGTATAAAGCTGGAACATGTTCATCAAGGTTCATGTAATGGACCTGCCGGTATTTGCCCGCCATCCCCCTGATAATGCCTCCATTTTATAATGGTTTTGAGCCTTATTTGTCAAATATTGAATGCAAGGGTCCCTCGTGGGATACAGTAAACAGGCAAGTATTTCAAAATATCAGTTGGTAATATATTCTGGAATATTGATTCCTGAGAAAAAACAACGTGGGGGTCAGGGAATATACTTCAAAAGATGAAAACAGGCTGTTAGTTTGTATATGATAATTCCAGCTTGATCCTGAAAATCTGAGCGGGATGTTAGGATTTAACCTGACATCTCATATTAATTTGTGTAGTCTAGATCTTGCTCAGATTGATGATCAGGCAGTCCGGCAGCAATATCCGTTAAAATATGGGGCTTGCAGAATATAGATGCCGAAAATTATATCCCCGGAAGGGATTTCGACAAAGACAGAGGATAATAAAATAATGGAGATGCGACTATGATCAAAATCGAGGAACTTAACATTTACGGGGATACACTTGAACAATCCCTGGCGCTTAGGTCATCACCAATAGCTATAAGAATGCTGAAGACCGAAAATGATATCCCACAACACGCCCTGAGGCCAAAAAGGGACAGAGGCTATCATTTAGCCCAGTGTCAGGCCTTCTCTTTATCAAGGCATCAGGGAAAGACTGTCGCAATGTTAAAAGAGGATAACTGGTGTTGGGGCGCCTTGTTCGCATATGGTTTAATAAAACGAGAAGTCGGGGATAATTATAAGGAGCTTCAGAATGATCTGAAATATATTCCTACACTGGAATATGGAAAATATATCGGTGTATTATCCGCTCCTTTGAAATCAGCGAAATTTGAACCGGATC
>CAYUYB010000126.1:0-7649 GCA_964449025.1 uncultured Desulfobacteraceae bacterium | reverse complement strand
AACAGACTCCGGGGGTATCAATGGGGCCCATGGCAATCTCCACGCCCTTCGGCTTCAGCTCTTCGACCGCGGCATGGGCATCATCTACCCGCAAACCGAAATGTTTTACGCCATGGACTCTGAGATCCGCGGACGGATCGAGCCGATATTTCGGCAGGGGTTTGGCGCCTTCAACCTGGAATAGCTCTATGTAACAGTCGCCGCGCTTTATGTGCCCGATTTCCATTTTATTGGCGGCATCCTCCGACATCCTCACCACTTCCTCGAATCCGAGCATTTCTTTGTACCAGGCGATGGATTCCTCCAGGTTCGCGACGCTAATGCCGACATGGTCGAACGATATTTCAAAACTGGGCCCATTATCTTGTTCTTCGGCCATAAGTACCTCCCCCATCCATGCATATCCAGCAGCAAGGAAAAGTGACAAAGTGATTACCATGACCTGCGTATATTCCTTCATGGAACTACCTCCCAAATGATAAAATAGTGGGAACGCAGTTTATGGATTCTTCCCTTTTTTGTCAACCATAACTCAGGTGAGGAACCTCTAACCACCCCGGATGCAAAATCCTGTTATGATCAACTGGGAAACGCACAATCATAGTTGAGTACCCGAAATGCTGCTTAACAGGATTCCCCGGAATCTCCCTTGATCCTTCTTTTCTAAAATCACGGATATATTCTTGGTGTAATATTTTGTAATCCAAAGTATTTTTGATCAGTTATAAGTGGTAAGGAAGGCGTTTCAATTCAAGGAGGAGCAACATAAGAATCCAAAACAAAAATCTCACAAGACTAATTTGGAATTACCGCGGGACCCTATACGGTAAGTTAGGTCAAAGATTTATACGAATAACCCAATGCCAGCTTTAGGCCGGAATCATGGTATCAAGTCTCGGGTTAACCGTTGATAAGGATTAATGAGATCCAAACGGATATCCCTTCAACGAGGAAGCAAACTTGACAAAGATCGGCGACTACAATATCATTGTTATTGGTATCATTGTTACACAACGGGCGTTTGTAGATATTTTGGTCCCCAAAACAGGGAGTTGTTATCAACTGACAACCGGTTTTTCAAACTATATACCTCACATAAAGACAAAAGGAAGCTCATAGGAGGCATAATGAATAAATTCACTACGCTATGCAAAATTCTCGCGGTATCTGCAGCAGCTGTCATATCAATAAGCGGCATGTGCCTGCAGGTCCTTGCACAAACAGACGAAGCAATAGAGCTTTATAATTCCTGGGAGTTTGAAAAGGCGGAAGAGGCGTTTCGCGACGTCCTAAAAGATGACCCCGCTGATGCTCAGGCCTTCTATTATCTGGGGTTGTCCCTGCTTATGCAGGAAAAGTACCAGGAAGCTTTGGATATGTTCCAAAAGGCAAAGACCCACGCCGATAAAGAGGCATTTTCAGGAGAAGCCGCGATTCCAGATAAAGGTCAGATGGAGATTGCTTTAACCCGGGCCTATTTGGGGTTGGAGAAATATCCGGAAGCGTGGGACCGCCTTAAAGCCGCCGAAAAGGCTAAGGCCAATCCGGCCGATCTTCATACCTTCCGAGGTGCCTATTTTTTAGAAAAGAATGAAGCCGAGAAGGCGGCTGAGGAATTGGAGAAAGCGATTGAACTCGATTCTCATAACGCCTATGCTTACTATTATGCCGGCTACGCCTGTCTGCGTTTAGGAAATCCGGCAAAGGCGGTGAACATGTTTAAGACGTTCCTCCTGCTGGCGCCCTATGCCCCTGAAGCGGGGAAGGCCAAATTTCTCATTGATTCGTTGTGCTGATCGGTCCGCCAGTCTTCCAAATCCTTTTCCACTGATAATTTTGCCTAATAATTTTTATAGGTTAAGTGGCTATTTTACGGTGACAAGCGCCGGTTTCAAGCCTTTATCTTGAATAACATCAAGGTACCAGTTAGTCAAACAAGGACAATCTCGGAGGTCAAAATTAGGATCAATTAAGTCTTCAAAAATCATCAAACATTATTCTTTCTGGGTGTTGGCTCCCTTTGTTCAAAAACTTTACCTAAAAGCTTTTTCGTGATATTTTTGTTTTGCGTTTTAACCATCTGCGTATCCTCCTGATATCTCATTGGGTTCATATAAACCCTCTAATAGCAGGAAACCCGGGCGGTTTTTCATGTATTCTTTTTATGCGGGATTGACGTAATAAAGCCAAGTTTTGTCCCCTAAACGTACGCATATCTTCATAGCCCTGGCATGGCCGTATTGGAAGAATGGCCCCGGATTCTCGGTGATGGAAAATCTGGATTCAGACGCCGTCTTGGGTATCAACTACTTAGAAAATTGACATACGGAATCAGATAATATAATGTGCCAGGCGTTAACTAAAGAACGGGATTAAAGATGGCGTCAGCGGATTACAGCAGAAGAGGTCCTAACCGGCTGCTACAAGGAATGATTCTTGTATCGTTGGCTATCCATGCATTTGTGTTCATGCATATCACCGGGATATACAGGTCAAAGGCACTCCAATACATCGAGTTGGCCCTTCAAGAAGATTCAAAACCTTTTAGCCGGGCTATTCCAAGACCGCCTCAGCTTCCCAGTGCGGAGATGAAACCTGATACTGCAAAGCCATTCCTGATGACCCCTATACAGCTTCCTGATCTCAATAATATGAATATTAATCCGGGTGACATTCGCATCTCCAGCGGCCTTGTTGAGGGCGTAGGACTGCCGACAAAACAAGACTATTACGAGATGGTCCGCCTAAGAATAGAACGAGGAAAAAGATACCCCGGGGAAGCTGTATCAATGCACAAAGAAGGGAAAGTGGTTGTCAGCTTTGTTATTGATCTTGAGGGGTTTGTGCGGGATCTAAAAATCGTAAAACCCTGCCCGCATAAAGTCTTAAATGAGGCCGCGCTCCAAGCAGTCAAAGACAGCAATCCATTTTTGAGGCCACCGCCGCGCCTTTTCACGAATGATATTCCATTTGAGCTCAATGTAACGTTTGAATTATTATAGGGCCTATGAAACCTCGATATTCTAAAAAAATATTTCTTGGCTTGCTTGCAATGCTGACGGGTCTGTCGGGTGTCTGTTGGCCTTTAGTGGTCAAAACGGCCATGGCTATTGAAGTTAAACGGGACACGGATGATGATGGGAAGATTGACCAAATCTTTCACCTCGACAAGTCTCAGCGCCTGTTTATGATTGAAGCCGACACCAACGCGGATACCGTGATGGATTCCTTTCAATATGTAGAGGAAGGCAAGGTGATAAGGATAGAGCAAGATAGGGATCTTGATCAAAAAATAGATATCAAAGTGTACTATACGGAAGAGAAATGCGTTCGTCAGGAACAGTTTAATCAAGATGAACAATTGATTGAGATTATCGATTTTGACGAAGAGGAGCGGCCCTTGAAATGTAGGAAGGATAGCAACGGAGACGGACAGTTCAATATGATTTTTGATTATATCGACGGAAAACTTTCTTCTTCTACAGAAGACACAGATCACGACGGAAAAGTGAATCTGTGGCAGAGTTTTGAAAATGAGATGCTTGTTGAGCGAAAGATAGACGAAGATGGGGACGGCTCAATGGAATCAATTATGCGATTTGATTCTGAAGGACTCCCCGTTAGCTGCAGTCTAGACACCGATAAGGACGGACGCATGGAAACCTTCCGGTCTTATGTCAATGGGGAGCTTTCAGAAGAAAAGAGGGATATGAATCTCGATGGTCGGTACGAAACCATAAACTCCTATAAAAATTCGCTACTTGTAAGCCAGAAAAAGGACATGAATTTGGACGGCGAGCTTGATGTATTTACAACCTTAAAGAATGGCATACCCACTTCGCAAAACAGCGACAGCAATTTTGATGGAGTACTTGACAGGTTTGTCTTTTTTGACGATGAAGGGCTCGCGAAAGAGGCGCGCGAGGATTCACAGTACACGGGTCATGTCGATCGAATCTGGTATTTCGAAAAGGGAATTCCAACAAAAATATCATGTGACTATGACGGAGATACGTTTCCGGAAACCCATATTTTATATCAAAACGGGAAAATTCACTTGCACACCAAAGATAACAACAAAGACGGAACACCTGACGTCAGAGCATTCTTCAACGACGAAGAGACGAAAGAAAAGGTCGAAACCGACAGCAACCTGGACGGAAGATTTGATACATGGGAGATATATGGATCAGAAGGCCTTGCCAGAATTGAAAAAGATGAAGACGCAAACGGTCAAGTGGATCTGGTGGAACTCTACGCTTCCGGAGAAATGGAAAAACGCATGAAAGACGAGGATGGCGATGGGCAGTTTGAAATGACTCAATGGTTTAACAGGCCGGGATGGTCCATGGTTATGGAAAGGGATCTCGATCATGACGGATTTCCGGAAACGCGATCCTTTTTCGCGGAAACACAACTAAAAATGAAGGAGGCAGACCATAATAGTGACGGCAATATTAACAGGAGAGAATTCTATAATGAGAAAGGAAAAATCAGCAGAATCGAGAGCGATGAGGGCTCTACGGGCAAAATGAATATTGTTTGGTATTATAATCCGGATGAAGAAGCTATAAGGGCCGAAAAGGACAGCAACCTGGACGGAAAGATAGATATCTGGTTCCATTACACGAATAATCTTGTGACATCCCTTGAGGAAGACACTAATTTTGACGGTAGCCCTGACCTCTGGGAGGCATATGACGAATCAGAGGCATTGATTCAAAGAAAAAAGGATTTGGATTATGACGGCATACCTGATGTCATTGAAGAAGGTCGTCAGCATTCAATATCCTCTTCAGAATAGGAGACCCTGTTAATCACAGGGTCGAAGATTCACGATTCTGGGCTTAGCGTATTTATCCGTACTCGTTTATAAGTATATAAATAAGAAATAGCTATGAAATGTGAAGGAGGGATAAACATGTTTGATTTTCTTGCTAAAGGTGGCGTGCTGGTCATACCTATCTTGCTTTGCTCCGTGATCGCCTTGGCCATATTTATCGAAAGGATGATCCGTTTTGCCAAAATAGACAGTCATGGGACAGGATTGGCGCAAACAATCGCCGGACTTTTAAAACAGGGTAATAAGGAAGAAGCGCTAAAGGCTGCCACGGTGAGTCAATCGCCCATGGGACGTGTGCTGGCGCAGGCGATTGATGTCAAGGATCAGGATAGAGAAACCTTGGAGACCGTCATAGCCCACGCCATGGACGATGAGGTGAGGGGGCTCTCATCATATGTCCAAGCATTGGCCACGATAGGTAATATCGCGCCACTCTTGGGGCTGCTGGGCACTGTACTAGGGATGATCAAGGCCTTTATGGTTATCCAGGAGATGGGTGGAAAAGTTAATGCCGCCGTGCTTGCAGGGGGAATATGGGAGGCATTATTAACCACCGCCATAGGCCTTTCCGTGGCGCTTCCCACTATGGTTGCTCATAGCTATATCGTCTCTCGAATTGACAGGTATGAGGCATGGCTTCATGAGGGATCAGTCACCTTTATAAAGACGATTATGAGATAGTGGCCGAATACAATCCAGTACTTACAATTTTCTTAACCTACAACACAAAGGAGCCAGGATTATGGCTTTGATTCAGAAAAAAAAGCCTTACTATCAAATAGAGGTGCCTCTGACTTCATTGATTGATATCGTTTTTTTGCTGCTGGTCTATTTCTTATTGACCACAAATTTTATGATAGATGAAGGGATCAAGATAAAACTCCCGCAGGCTCAAGCGGCCTCGCCCCAAACCCAGCAGGAGATTACCATCTATGTGGACAAAGAGGGCCGATCCTTTCTGATAGACCAGGAGATTTCCCTTGATCAACTTTTCAAAAGATTAAAGGAGATGATCGGTAAGCAGGAGGACAGACTGGTTGTCGTTAAGGCGGATCGTTCAGTTATCCTCAACAAGGTAGTAAAGGTCATGGATGTGGCTAAGTCGGCCGGCGCAGGACGGCTATTACTGGCAACAGAAAAGGAATTTTAGGTGTCGACCATATTGTTAGCATAACATATTAATCAAAGGGGTGGCATCATGCGGTCGTTTTCTGAAATAATTGTGTTATTTGCCTTAACACTGCTGTTATCAGCGTGTGCAACCGGTGTTGTAAATATTCCTGAAAAATACGCGCTGGACAG
Source organism: uncultured Desulfobacteraceae bacterium (assembly GCA_964449025.1). Lineage (GTDB taxonomy): Bacteria > Desulfobacterota > DSM-4660 > Desulfatiglandales > HGW-15 > CAYUYB01. Next base: position 1,504 of record CAYUYB010000126.1, on the reverse strand, counting down.
TCAATTGGAGAGGGTTAGCAAGATTCAAGACTTCCGATTAACGGGCCGAGCTGCATTTACCGACTTTACGGAATCCTTCGAGGATCCACTGTCAGTAATGAGTCGGCGGGACACGGCGGTGCTAAACAAGACTTTAAACCATTGGACAGAAGTGGATCAGCAGTCGTTAATTCTACAGACAGGTCCCAGTGAATACTACCTTCTGGTATTACACATGCCCTCAAATGAACTAATGTTCAACGAAGATATCAGCATTTACTGCATGAGCAACGTTCTAAAGGCCGGTTCTGACTATATTGAGTTTCCGCGTTACAACAATAGTATGAGATATACTATTGAGCGAATCTACAAGATCAATGGCAGTGACCAGATGCAGACCATCAGATATCAGCTTAGGGGCAAATAAGTACTCGGCCTGAGGCCATAATATCTCTCTTCTCGAGCGGTCTGCTAAGATTTTTATTTAGGCAATACGAATTGGAAGGATTTTGGAATCAACCTTTCCATATGGACAAGATTTCATTCAGGTTCTCACCCCCTCCTCCTTCCATAAAAATCCCCCTGGGGTGGTTTCTGGCCAGGTCTCGAAAAGGATTATCCTGGGGATTCACATCAATGAGCGTAGCCCTGGGATTTCGGGAAACGATGCTCCCGATCTGCATGGGAATGTTAGTCGCCCCGGCCGTACCGACTACAAGAAGAAGTTCTGTGGATTCGGACCAGGTAAGAACACTTTGCGCGCGGAAAAAATGTTCATCATAATATTCATCAAACCATAGCACATGGGGACGGGCAAGCCCTTGACACTTGGGGCATATCAATAATCTTTTTTCCTCTTCCGTGACCGGTTCATTCTTTTTCTTTTCCCCTATCTGGTCGGGAAATGGGAAGAGCTGCTGGGTACAGTCCCTGGCACATCGCAATAGATGAAGATTACCATGTATCTGAAAGGTCCGTTCTTCAGTGTTGCCCGCCCTCAGGTGCAAGCCATCCACGTTTTGGGTGATCAGACGGAAGCGATTACCAAACATCTTTTCCATTTCAGCGATAGCCAGATGGCCCCTATTGGGCTCAGCCTTTTTGCACACCGTCCTGCGATAAAGATACCAAGCCCATACCTCCCAGGGATCTCTGGAAAACATGGAGTATGTGGCTATCTGTTCCGGCCGGTATTCTTTTGACCCTACAGTCCAGTATCCTTCCGGACCACGGAAGGTGGGGATACCGCTTTCAGCCGAGATGCCAGCCCCTGTGAGAACGGTCAGGCGACCCTTGCTATCCTTAAAACGTCTCAATGCCTCTTCGAGTTTTGTCATGAACAATCAGTGTTTATCAATTATCAATTAACTGCGTTAAATTAACATTTGATGCCCCATATAGCAAATTAATATCTGCGGATTCATCCGATTAACGTATTCCTAATGTCCGCCCCAAGCTGGTCCTTTTCATGACGACAGGCGCATAGCGCGGCCCCCTTCGCTAACAAGCTAAGACCTTGCCAAGG
>CAYUYB010000125.1:0-7661 GCA_964449025.1 uncultured Desulfobacteraceae bacterium | reverse complement strand
ATATCCAGAAGTTGGACTGGAAAATCAAGGAAAACAGCAATATGTGTTTTTCCCTGCAGGGCCTGAACAATTATATATCATCGGAGGTGACATCCGAATACTGGCTCAACAGGATCTATCCGCCCGAAATCAGGGATGCCCATAAATCGGGCGATTTCCATATCCATGACCTGAGCCTGCTTTCCGTGTATTGTGTGGGATGGGATCTTAAGGATATTCTCATCACCGGATTCAAGGGTGTGGAGGGAAAGGTGGAAAGCGGCCCCCCCAAACATCTGAGGTCTGCCCTGGGACAGATCGTCAATTTTTTCTATACACTACAGGGTGAAGCCGCGGGAGCTCAGGCCATTTCCAATTTCGACACCTTATTGGCCCCATTTGTGCGCTATGACAGTCTGGACTATAAAGAGATAAAACAGGCCATGCAGGAGTTTATTTTTAATATCAATATACCCACTAGGGTTGGTTTTCAGACCCCTTTTACAAATATCACCATGGATCTTTACGTACCAGGCATACTGAAAGACCTGCCGGTTATCGTGGGAGGAGAGGAGCGGGAAGAGAAATATTCCGATTTTCAGCATGAAATGGATTTGCTGAACCGGGCGTTTGCGGAGACAATGATGGAGGGTGACGCAAGGGGGAGGGTCTTCACATTCCCTATCCCCACCTATAACATAACCCCTGAATTCGACTGGAATAATCCGAATCTGGATATGATCTGGAAGATGACCGGGAAATATGGCATCCCTTATTTCTCCAATTTCGTGAATTCAGACATGTCGGCCGAGGATGCGAGATCCATGTGCTGCCGCCTTCGCCTTGATAACCGTGAGCTGCTAAAGAGGGGAGGCGGACTTTTCGGCGCAAATCCCCTTACCGGGTCCATAGGGGTGGTGACTATCAACCTGCCCAGGATAGGTTATATGGCCAAAGACAAGGATGATTTTTTCAACCGCCTGGAAAAGATGGTAGGGCTGGCCAAAGACAGTCTGACCATTAAGAGAAAGGTGCTGGAAAGATTCACTGAAAATGATCTGTATCCCTATTCAAAATTCTATCTGAGAGATATCAAGCAAGGCATGGGGCGATACTGGAAAAACCATTTTTCCACCATAGGGATTATAGGGATGAATGAGGCCTGCCTAAATTTCCTAGGGGAGAACATCGCCAGCGAGGCCGGCAGGAGATTCGCGATCGAGGTTATGGATTATCTTAGAGAAACCATAGGAAATATTCAGGAGGAGACAGGCGATATCTATAATCTTGAAGCAACTCCGGCGGAGGGCACGTCCTACCGGCTGGCCATATGTGACAAGGATAGATATCGAGGCATAATCTGCGCCAACGAGGAAGCCTACTTCGAGGGCGCTGATCCCTTTTACACAAACTCCACACAACTCCCGGTAGATTATTCGGATGATATACTGGAATCCCTGAGGCTTCAGGATGAATTGCAGACAAGATACACTGGCGGGACCGTCATGCATATATATCTTGGAGAGAATATAGATGACACGGGCTGTGTAAAGAGTCTGATCGAAAAGATAGTCGAGGGATTCAGGATTCCATATCTGACCCTGAGCCCCACCTTCAGTGTCTGTCCCGCCCATGGTTACCTGAAGGGCAAACAGGAGAGATGCCCGGTATGTAATCAGGAGACAGAGGTATACTCCAGGGTAGTAGGGTATCTAAGGCCGGTTAAGCAATGGAATAACGGCAAACAGGCTGAGTTCGGCATGCGAAAGACATTTAAGGTGGCCTAGACCATGAATCTGGGAGGCATACAAAAGAATTCCTTTATAGATTATCCCGGCAAAATAAGCTGCGTGTTATTCTTGTCGGGCTGTAACTTCGACTGCCCTTATTGCCACAACCCATCCCTTGTCAAGGGTCCTGCGGAATGCCCGCCTTTTTTAAAGGGTGACGGGCTTTATGAATTTCTGAAAAGCCATAGGGATTTCCTTGACGGCGTGGTTATCACGGGCGGGGAACCTACGCTCCAGAAGGATCTTTTCAACCTGTGCGAGACCATCAAGGGACTGGGGTATCCGATAAAACTGGACACCAACGGAAGTCGGCCCTGGGAAGTGAAAAGGCTTATAGACCACGGTCTTGTAGACTACGTGGCCATGGATGTAAAGACGGATCCTGTTCACTATGATTCACTGAGCCGAGGCTCCTGCGGTGCGGATGACATACTTTCAAGCATAACAACCATAATGGAATCAGCCCCGGAATATGAATTCAGGACCACTTGCGTGAGACAGTTTGTGGATGATGCTGTTATCGAGAATATCGTCAAACTGATCAAAGGCGCGCATCTTTACGCCCTGCAATCCTTTCAAAAAAAGGTGGTCCTTCATCCGGAATTCTTCCGGGACGACAACTCAGGGTATAGCGAAGATGAGATGATCTATCTCAAATCAGTTGCCGAGCCTTGGGTAGAGAGATGCGTTGTGAGATAATAGGTTTTAGCTTTTAGCCATTAGCTATCAGGTGTCGGTTGTCTGTTGTCGGTTATTAGTTATCAGCTATCAGCTATTAGCTGTCAGGATTCAGCTCTTGCCCACATCCCATGATCCCTTAACCCTTACCCCGTGCTTACTATTTAATCATTTGACTATTTTGTCTTTTGATGTTTTTACCCTCTGATTTTCTGATCTTCTCCGGTCTATACACTTGAACCCTGGAACCCTCGAATCCTAATATCTGTCATCTTGAAAAGAACGGCCGTGACCGGATGAAACGATAATAATCATTCGGCGATCCTTTGGTTAAATCATCCTGTCCAATTCTTGCTTAGATTTGTTAAGCCTCTTGGCTGAGACCGGGAAGGCCGTCCCCAGCTCCGGGGCGAACACGGACACCTTGAATTCCTCGATCATCCACCTGAATTCCTCGATTCCTTTTCTTTTTTGGTCGGATGCATGCAGTGAGAGGCCCGAAGACATCTCGTCGAGCGCCCTGAGAAAATCCTCCACCTGACGCGCCTTATTAATATCCTTTCCCGGGTCGTTTGATCCTCGCTCGGCCCTTATCTCCATGGCCCGGAGGTACCTGGGGATCTCGGCAAGATGTTCCGGCAAATAATGTTCCGGAAAATCAGCTGGTACCAGACTTTCCATATCTCGTCTGATGGAGGCGCAGAGGTCAAGGGCCCTTTTATCTGACTTGTTACTCTTTTCAACGGCGAGGACGGAACAGCGGGTCCGGTGATAGGCATCCAGAACACCGATGGTATAGGTCCGCATCTCCTTCAGGTTTTCAGCCATATCTCCGGAAAGGGTCTGTAAATATGCCTCGAACTCATCTTTGGTGCGGATATTCTTGTGGAAAAGGAGTCTTTCCAGGCCCTTAAACATGGCCTCCTCCACCGCGGTCTTTCCTCCGAAATAGAGGGCCGACTTTTCAGTATCCACTGGCAGAGACCACCTGCGTTTCATCCACCTGATATCCTTTTTTAGCCTTTGGCCCAGTAGTGTGCCTACCCCTATTTTGTGGGAGGAAACGGCCTTGGCCCTGGAAGCAAAAAGGCGGATATCTACCGTATCCCCGTGCGCTTCGAGGCCGGGATAGGCGGTCAGGCCGTTATCTGTGGAGATTTCTTCCGGAAGATTATCAGGCTCCCAGTCAGTAAGTCCCTGCCTTTCCCATTTTTCTCTGAGCTTTCGCCAGTAACTCGAATCAGGGTTAGGGACTTCCCGTTCCTGGAGGAGAGATGGTATATCACGGCCGGAGTCAATCTCCCTTCCATGATGATCTGTTATTGACAACCTGGTCCTGAGATAGGCGGGGATCTCAACATCCTTCCACGCAGAGGCGGGGATATCCACGGAAAAACGACGATAGATAAAGCGGGAGAGGGTATCTATGATGGGTTGATCAGGGCGTTCCATCTCCTTCATAATAACATTAACCTTTTCCGAGACCGGGACAAGCCGTTTTCTGTATCGCTTCGGCAGCCCTTTTATAAGGGCGGTGACCTTTTCCTTGACCATACCCGGGACACCCCATTCCAGTGTGGCCGCCGGTATCTGGGGGGCAAGCGCAGACGGGACCTTAAGAGTTACACCATCCTCTTCTTTCCCCGGCATAAAGCGATAAGTAGCCTCAAGCCTCGCCTTTCCGATCCTTAATTCGTCGGGGAACATTGCCAGATCCGCCTCATCCGGTTCTTTCAGAACCAGATCTTCCTTCTTCATCCTTAGAAAGTCATCCCCCTGCTTTTTCTTGATTAGCCTAGAAAGGCCTTCCATATTGTTGATTCCCTCAAGATGCCTTGAGTAGAATTGCGCCAGGGCCTCTTCGCCTGCCAGTATATCCCTGCGCCTGAGCTTTTCTTCCATCGCCTCAAATCTTTTTATAAGTCTGGTGTTGTGCTTGAGAAAATCAAATGTGGTCCGCATGTCTCTCTTCACCAGTGCGGAGCGGATGAATATATCATGGGCCTCTAGTGGATTAATGGGGCCATAGGGTACCAGCCTCCTGGTGATTATGGGAAGGCCGTAGAGGGTGACATTCTCAAATGTCATGACCTCGCCCCGGTCCCTTTCCCAGTAAGGTTCCTCGTAGGACGATCGGCATAGACCTCCGCCCAGGGTCTCCAGCCAGGCCGGGTCGATCTTTGCCGCGGTCCTGGCAAAGAGTCGGGAAGTCTTCACCATTTCAGCCGCCACTATCCAGGGGGCATTTCTGTTGAACAGGGTTGATCCCGGGAAGATCATGGCCTCCCGGCCCCGGGTGGACAGATAGATGTTCCTATCCTTTTTAATTGCTATATTTGATAAGAATCCGCTGAGGATTGAACGGTGTATGCCCTCGTAACGCCCGGCCGTGGTGGTATTTCGAGCGAAGGATCTGAAGGAGATATCCTGTTCTTTGAGAATGGACATGATCTGATGAAAGGTATAGACCCATTCCCTCATCCTGGGGAAGGAGAGGAAATGTGCCTTACAGAACTTGCGCATCTTGTTCTGGGTCTTAAGCTCCTCCCATTCCTCGTGAAAACGTTTCCAGATATTGAGAAGGGTTAAAAAATCCGAATTAGCGTCCTTGAACGGGGCATGGACCTGGTCCGCCACGGCCCCCTTTTCAGGGGGGCGCTCTCTGGGGTCCTGGATGGTGAGAGCGGATGCGATTACGGCCACATCCTCCACATATCCCTCATGATCTGCCTCCATCATCATCCGTGATATCCTGGGATCCAGGGGGATCCGCGCCATCACTCGGCCCTTGTCGGTCAATTTTGTCCCTCGACCGGTCTTTTTGATGGCCCCCAGCTCTTCAAGGACATCAAAGCCGTCCTTTATGCTCCGCGGCTTAGGAGGATCGATAAAAGGAAATAGGCCGGGGTCTCCCAGCTGGAGATAGGCCATCCGGAGGAGGACCTCGGCCAGATTGGACCTGAGTATCTCAGGAGGCGTAAACGCGGGGCGGGCCGTATAGTCTTCCTCCGAATATAACCGGATGCAGATACCTTTTCGGACACGGCCGCACCTCCCTTTGCGCTGGTCAGCACTGCTCCTTGAAATAGGGGCTATGGGCAGGCTCTTGGTCCTGGTACCTGGGAGATAACGCGATATCCGGGCAAGGCCCGAATCCACCACGTACTTTATGCCGGGGATGGTCAAGGAGGTCTCCGCCACATTGGTGGCTACAACTATCTTGCTCCCTGTCACCGAATAGACAAGGCCCTGGCTGGAAGAGGGCAGGCGCGCGAACAAGGGGAGGATGGTAGTCCCCTGATAGTCTCTGCCTTTAAGCCGTTCACAGGTTTCAAGTATATCCTGTTCCGTGGGCATGAAGATGAGAACATCCCCGGAACCCTTTTGCTGGCGCAGTCTGTCAACCGCCCTGACAGCCATGTCCACATAGGTGATGTCGCCTTTATCTTCCAGTTCCGGGTCCAGAGGCATATAATCCACTTGCACGGGGAAAGGCCTGCCTCTTACCTCTATAACAGGGGCATCCCCAAATGCTGCAGAGAACTTACGGGTATCCAGGGTAGCGGAGGTAATGATTACCTTAAGCTCAGGCCTGCGTGGGAGAAGAAGACGCAAGAAACCCAGAATAAAGTCGATGTTCACGCTGCGCTCATGGGCCTCGTCGATTATCAGGGTATCGTATTCGTAGAGATCCCGGTCACCCTGGATCTCGGCCAGGAGCATACCGTCGGTCAGTATCTTGATATAGGCGGTGCGTGGGGTCCTGTCCTTGAAGCGTATCTTGTAGCCTACGGATTTACCAATCTGCTCCCCCAGTTCCTCCGCGATCCTGCGGGATATGGTTGAGGCAGCGATGCGTCTTGGCTGGGTGCACCCTATCTTTCCTGAGATTCCCCGTCCCGCCTCCAGGCACATCTTTGGGATCTGGGTGCTTTTGCCCGATCCTGTCTCGCCCCATACTATTACTACCTGGTTCTGTGAGATAGCCTCCATGATGTCATCTCTCCTAAGAACGATGGGGAGTTCCTCCGGATACATGATATGGGGAAGATTATTAGCCCTCCTTTCTCTTTCTTGTGTGGACGCTTCCGCCTTTTTACGCAGGGAGGCGAGCCGGTCGGCAAGGTCCGGTTTACGCCCTTTTCCCCCTTTCCTTTTCCACAGCCTATTAAGTCGCCGGGAGATGAAGGCCTGATCTTGCAGCATGGCGCCCGGAAGCATGGAATTGATTCTTTTTATCTCTTCGGTGATGCCCATTTCATAACTGGATAAAGGTATCGCTAATATCCGGTCACAGCTGGTTCTTTTCATGACAACGTTTAGGATTCAAGGATTCCAAGGTTCGAGTGAAGAGCTAAAAAACAAAATAATCAACCCTTGAACCCTCATTTGCTTCTGCCTGCTCATTAACCGGATCAAACATGATCCCTTTCTTGAAGATAACCACTAATGCACTATCTTATTCAATGTGCCTGGACAGCGCAAGAGTAAGATTGTTTTATGATTAATCAGAAATTCTTCTTGACTTACTTTTTAAAATAGCCTATAAGTAATAAACAATTCAGGTGCTCCATGTGGAGCCCAACAGGGAACCTCGTTAAAGTCGGGGACGGGCCCGCCGCTGTAATCCCGCCCTCTTGAATCCGGAAGAGGGAACCCCTTCAGCCTTTGTGAGCCACTGTCGCAGGAGATGGGAAGGCTGCTGAAGGGGCGGGGAAGTCAGAAGACCTGCCTGAACAGGAGTTTTACCTTCGCGGACACAGGTAAAACAGTGGATCTTGAGGATAAAAAGGGTAATCCCCGGATCGAGATAATCGGTCCGGGGATTTTTGTTTCCGGGCCATACACCAACCATCAGATCAAAAAAAGGAGGGATCCAAATGCTGATGTATGTTTCGGTCGTGGTGTCTTTTATTGTAATTCTGTTGCCCGGATTTTGTCTGGCTGTGGAGGAGAAGGAGGGCGAAGAGGGGATTTTTATGATGGATGAGGTGGTGGTAACAGGTACCAGGTTTGAGCAGGAGATTGAAAAGGTGCCGGCCAATGTGAGCATAATTGATCATATGGATATCGCCAATTCAAACGCCAAGAATATTACTGAAATTTTAAAATATGAGGAAGGAGTAACCGTTAGAGACAAACTGGGCAATGGTAAGACCGCCGAGGTGGATCTCAGGGGTTTCGGAGAGACAGGTTCTTATAATATCCTGGTTC
>CAYUYB010000124.1:0-7682 GCA_964449025.1 uncultured Desulfobacteraceae bacterium | reverse complement strand
CATATTCTGCCAGGGGTACTGGCGGTGCAAACCCTTGAAAATCAGCCCACCGCATTCCCTGGGTGGGCCTTTTTTAAGATGTCGTCTTGAAAAGAAGGCCCGTGACCTCGTAAACCCTAAAAATATGTCACCGGAGCAAAGGGCCGGTGATACAGGTCCAATTATGCACGATGCGCTTGTTGTCTTCAAATGAATGGCCGCGCGGTATTGGCGATACTTATAGTCAAGATTACCGGCTATCCGCGTTCCGAAGCAAGCTTGCTATGAAGCTGTTCCGATGCTTCCACGAATTTTCGGTCATGCGCTTCCCTGCCCTCTTTATACATGGCCGGTTCCCATTCTATCTTTTTCAGACCGCTGATTATGGCGGCTAGTTGATCATAGGGGATTGAAACCAGTATTATACCCGAAGGGAAGACCTGTTTGGCTTTCATTCCGTGCGACAGGTCAGTGATCAGATAATTTAACTCGCCACTTATGTACGGATATGTCGTCAGCCAGTTGCAGGCAATCACAGGGGTTCCTTTGCTAGCCCACATTTTACCGGTGGCGAAGCACATGGCACGCAATATGATTTCCAGCTGCGTGTTATCAACAGCTAAAATAACAACATCAGGAGAGAAAGATATTTTATCCAGAGCTGAAAATGCCACATAATTCACGCTGTTTCTTTCCAGTTTTGTAAGATAATAGTACAGCCTGCGGTTAGCGCGAGCCTCCTCAAAGATCTTGAGCGCCTGGCCTATATTGCCGCTTTCAAAGACGGGGTCTGTTTCGACCATCCCTGTCAATATGGGACCAACACACGTACAATTATCCGATTCTGAATAAAAAGGTTCCTGTTCCTGCGCCTCTCTGAACATCTCACAAAAAGACAACTTCTTATCAAGCTTACGCATTCCCTCTGGTTTGAAAAGTAGAAATTTGATCCCAAAAGGCCTTAATTTAAAATTGAATCTATCAAAAATGGCTAGATCCTGAAGTTCCGAATCCATAATATACCTCCTGTAGTTCTTTGTGGGTTATGTTTCGAATCATTATTATATACTCTCTTGTCCAAAAACGTTTTACCAAAGAGACTCAGAGAGCACATATGATGTTAACTCAGTATTTCAAAAAAGACTCTTAAAAGTCAAACGTAAACCTTGCCTGCGCCACAGCTCAAAACGGCCCTGCAAACGTCAAATGCTCCCCCTGGAAAAATAAGGTCTTATCATCTTGATTTCTCAACCAAAATGTATATATTTTCAATTGAGTTTAAAAAATCATGGAAATTTCAATTGATTATTGATATCTTATTAGTAAAATATTAGAAAAATATAATATTAAGCATCTATAAATTAATTATCATACAATTATAATAAGGAAGGTTATTCAAATGTTGGAAAAAGCCAAGGGAGGTTCTGCAAAACTAAAAATAGTCCATTCAGCAGATAAAAAGGATCGCAAAAAGACAAAAGTCGCAACGTTTGATCCTGGAGAAATAATGAAGGTTCAGGTCCTGACTCCCAGGCTGCAGAAGCTGAAAAAGGAGTGGGAAGAAGCGGAGCCCCAGGTTTATGTGGATGACACCCTCCTGTTTACCGAGTCATGGAAGGAGACAGAGGGCCTGCCTGTTGATATCCGTTGGGCCAAGGCATTAGAGAAAAGGCTGCTGGAATGCCCCATAGTTATCAGGGACGACGAGATTGTTGTGGGTTCTCTGACCAAGTTCATACGCGGCAACGGGACCCTTTGCGCCATGAAGCCACACGAGATCCTGGAGATGTGCGAGAAAGGCAAGTTCGACCGCAAGACCAGCGACACAGACTCCGAAAAAATTACGCCTGAGGACCTAAAAGCCCTGAGAGAGGATGCCGAGTATTGGATTGAGCATATGCCTAAGGTTAGCACAGTGAACGCAGCCCTGGAATATGATATGGGCGCAGAAGTCTTTGATCTCCTGTTTGACAGAGGATGTGTCTTTGAAGGACGCAGCGTACGTTACAAAATGGACAGGGGATTGTTCCAGAATTACAGCGCATACGGAGGCGGTGTGGCGCAGGTAAGTGCCAAGTGCGTGGCACATGGTCTTAACCATGTAATTGATCTGTGTAAGAAAGAGCGTGAAAGGATGATGGCAGAAGGCGATAATGCCAATTCCCACGGTTCCGCCCAGTTCCTCCGCAAGTACTGGCTACTGGAGGCATGCATCATATCCTGCGAGGCATTCATCAAATATGCCAAACGGCACGCTGATCTGGCAAGAGAGATGGCATCTACCGAGACTCGTCCGGAGCGAAAGGCTGAGTTGATCCGTATCGCGGAAGCCTGCGAACGGGTGCCTGGTGAACCTCCGCGAGATTTCTTCGAAGCAGTACAGTGCGTGAGATTATATCATCTGGTCTGCTGGAAGGAGAGTTCAGACCGTCCCGAGGTCCCTATAGGTCGTCTGGATCAGATCCTGTATCCTTACTATAAAAAAGACAAAGAAGCAGGCAAGATTACCGCCCAAGAAGCCGCTGAACTATTGGGTGCGCTATGGCTGAAGATAAGGGAATGTGAAAACCTGGTTACCATCCCGCGCTCCCAGAGAGCCGCTCCCGGTTCACTCCTCCCCAACGTTACCCTTTGCGGTTTGGACAAGAACGGCAATGACCTGACAAATGAGGTGTCCTGGTTGGTGCTGGAGGTAATGGCTCAGGTCAAGCTTTCAGAACCCGCGGTATATATCCGTTATAATCCGGATATGGACCCCGCCTTTATTATTCATGCCCTGCGTTCCAATGTTAGATTCGGGGGCGGAAACCCTGCGTTCCTGAACGATAGGCTTGGAACCCAGCGCTATCTTGACAGAGGTGTACCGATAGAAGATGCCTGCAACTGGAATGCAAGCGGATGTCTTGGTTATCATCTCGACTGCATGGAACATTTGGGCGGCGGCCACAATATCAATCAGCTCAAGCTGCTGGAATTAGCACTCAACAACGGGTTTGATCCAAGGACACAGAAACAGCTTGGTCCCAAGACAGGGGATCCAAAAAACTTCACAAGCCTGGATCAGATAATGGAAGCCTATTTCAAACAGCTGGAATACTTTGTGCCCGTCCTTCACAAGATTAAGGTGCTCACACTGTGCACAGAGATCACTGACGGCCCAATGAGCGGACTGAGATGCGCCATGCAATACGAGGACTGCATCCCGGCCGGACTGACGCCCAAGGAGGGGGGAGCCCGTTATCCTGAAGGCAGAACCTCGTGGCTGGGAAGCCGCGGAATGGTCGATCTCGCTGATACACTGTCCTCCATCAAGAAACTGGTTTTTGACGAGAAAAAGGTGAGCATGGCTGAGATGCTTGAGGCGTGTTCCAAAAACTGGGAAGGTTATGAGGAACTGCGTCAGACGTGTTTGAACGCGCCCAAGTACGGCAATGACGATGAGTATGTTGATTCGATCTATAATCAACTTTCCACCAAAGTGCCTGAAATCATGCAGAGATGGATCGATCCCATCACGGGCAAGAAACCCATGCTCTTTATCGGAGCCGCCGCCGGACATATTCCCATCGGCGAGGCGATCGGCGCGCTTCCCAACGGCAGGTTCGCGGGAGCCCCAACATGTGACGCGGCATGTTCGGTAATGCCCGGGGTGGATGTGAACGGCCCTACTGCCGCTATCGTTTCCGCAACTAAGGGGCCCTATGCCAAGGAATTTGTCGGCTATGCCATGAACATGAAGTTTTCAAAGAACGTGCTTAACACGGACGAGAAGCTGCAGAAGCTGGGCTGGCTTATTCAGACATTTATGGAAAGAGGAGGATGGCACATACAGTTCAATATCCACAGCCGCGAAGAATTGCTGGATGCGCAGGAACATCCCGAGAATTACAGGAATCTTCTGGTAAGGGTAGGCGGATATAGCGCCTATTTCATTGACCTGCCAAGCAGCCTGCAAAAAGAGATAGTCAATCGTTCGATGCACGGTATCTAAATAAAGGACCTATACAATAACACGAAGAGCTGCCTTTATATGGCGGCTCTTTTGTATATAAATGAGATCCCTGAACAAGCGCATACTAGAGGCTCCTCCGCTTAATGTTATAGGGAATGTATGTTATGGTAATTAGTAAGTGTTTCGCTTGAACCCTTGTCCAAGATCCAGGACTTTGAGAGTTTTGCACAACTCCTTCATCCGTCATTCCGCACTTGATCCGGAATCCAGAAAGTACCTAAGATTACTAGATTCCGGCCTTCGCCGGAATGACAGTATTACACGCTTCACGCAGTTTTGGAAAGGTCTCACTTTGAGCCAGGGCACCGAGGACCCTTGAATCCTAATCATCGATCAATTAATTTGTAGATGATCCTAATAATATTTGCGAAAGCAACTCAACTCAACGATTTTTGCAGGATAATAGAAAAGATCAATGCAACAAATAGAAGGAATAGTCTTTAACATCCAGAGATACAGCATTGACGACGGTCCCGGAGTTCGGACTACTGTTTTTGTCAAGGGATGTCCTTTGACCTGTCTCTGGTGTTCGAATCCGGAATCGCAGGATCCGCTGCCGGAGGTGACCTATAGGTATAGCTCCTGCAAAAGATGCGCTGTTTGCTTAAAGACATGCCCGTTAGGCATCATAGACATGCAAGAAGACGGGGTGCACATAGACCGGAAATCGTGCGACAGATGCGGGAAATGCGTAGAAGCATGCGTGACGGAATCTCTCAGGATATCAGGCAAGAAAATGACAGTCGATGAAGTCTTTAACGTGGTCAAAAGAGATATTGACTTTTATAGAGTATCAGGGGGCGGTGTTACAGGCTCAGGAGGAGAGATACTTATGCAGGCTGATTTTATAGCGGAACTTTTCAGGCGCTGCAGGGAAGAGGAAATCCATACCTGTGCCGACACCTCAGGCTTTGGTACCAAAGAAGCCATGGAAAAGATTTTGACCCACACTGATCTCGTCTATTATGATCTTAAACAAATGGATCCGGTCAAACATAAAGAGCAATGCGGACAACCAAATGATTTGATCTTGAGCAATCTGTCTCTGGTTGTTGAAAGTAAGGTACCGTTGGTCATACGAGTCCCCATGGTACCTGGTTATACTGATTCGGACGAAAACATGGCCGCGATTGCTAAAACCGTGGCAGGACTCACGAAAGAAGCGCCCGTGAATATCCTGCCTTATCACAACTATGGGGCAAATAAATACAGGATGATTGATAGAAAATATCAGCTCGACGGTGTAAAACCTCCCACGGAAGAAGAGCTGAACAGGGCAAAGCGTATAATAGAGTCCTATGGGCTCAAGTGTGAAATATCGAAATAATTTATAGAATTCAATAACGTATGCGAGAGTATGTGAAGGAGCATAAATACAAGGTTTGATCAATCTCCGCTCATTATAATAATCTAGGCGTAAGGAGCATAGCTTAAGGCGCAAGGCTATTACCCAAACTTGTTTAGTCTTTACCGGTTCTCCTTGTGCCTTGAGCCTTCATCCCTGTGCCATTGGTTTTTAATATATCATTTTTCAAAGACCAGCATGACCTCCGAATAAGGGAGCGACATGCACACATAACTAATTACGTTACTCAAGGAGAAAGACCTGTGATCAGAGTCAAACAGCAGCGCGTTGATGATGAAACATTCGCGAAAATGCGCAGAGAGGTATTGTCAGTCTGGCCTACAGGCAAGGAAGTCGATCTTGATGAGGCAATCGAATATCAGAAAAAGATGCCCGACAGCAAGAACTTTGCCAAGGTACTTGCCAAATATAAAGAAGAAGGGAAAATCGGTCTTTTCCCTCGGTCCGGCGTTCCGGTTGTTGAGGAAGAGATTAAGCTTCTCCGCTCATTAAACGAGGTTGGCGTACGATTGTTTCCCTTCACAACGGATTCTTATACACGCAATCTCCAACTTGATAAAGCGCAAAAAGGCCTGGAGGAAAGCATAAAGACCGGGAAAAGGAAATTGAACGGCTATCCCATAATTAACCACGGCGTAAAAACTACGCGCAGGGTAGTAGAATCCTGTGATGGCGCCTTTGATCCCAGGTGTTCCCGCGTGGCAAACAGTTTTGTGGGAGAAATCGCCTTTGCTTCGGGTATGACCGCAATGCCTAACAGCTTTTTCGGATGGATCGCAGGATACGACAAAAGCGCGACTGTCGAGGAGTGCGTTGAGACTGCACAATACCTAGGCAGATTGATAGGCTGCTACGCGGATAAGGACGTTATTATCAGCACGGATTGCCACGGCTGGCTCCCCAACGGCGTTATACCAATGTATGTGAATATAGCGACCCAGATCCTTGAGGCCCTGGTCTCAGCTGAGCAAGGCGTAAAAAGTGTAGTGCCGCTAATGAACTTCCAAGGCAATATAAGTCAGGATGTCGCTGAAATCAGGATCTGTGAAAAACTTTACAGGAAATATCTGGACAAGTTTGGATACAAAGATACCATAATTCCCGGAATAATAGGCAACCAATCATCGCTTTTTCCATTCCCCCAGGATATTGGAAATGCGTTCGGGTACATTAACTATATTGCCATGGTGGCTGCGATGTCCAATCTAGCTGCCTGCTCTGTGAAAACCGTGGATGAAGCTCTGGGAGTACCTAGCGTAGAGTCCCATATGCAGACATACCGCTCAGCCAACTGGATTTTCAACGTAGTAAGGCAGCAAGGTTTTATGGCAGACACCGCTGAAATAAGACAGGAGGAAAGAATAACCGAGCTGGCAGTCAGCGCCATAATAGATAAGGTTATTGATATGGGCGATGGCGATGTAATTGTTGGTCTTGTTAAGGCTGTGGAAGCGGGAGTGCTTGATTCGCCGTTTTCCATAAATATATACCCCAGAGACCTTGTTATGGGTGCCAGGGATCTTCAGGGTGCCTGCCGTTACATCGATTACGGCAACCTGCCGATCCCGGATGAAGTCAGGGAATATAATGATGAAAAGGTAAAAGAAAGGGAAAAGACCGAAGGGATAAAACTTGACTTCAATGCATCGCTTAGGGATTTCTGGGCGCTTGCCGGAGGAAGCGTGAGAGGCCCCCATGTAAAAAAAGATAATGTTGATGATGAGCCTGAAAAGATCCGGCTGGAAAGAATGCCTATAATAATCACAGGGACCGTAGGGGTCGATTCCCATGTCATAGGCACAAAGATAGTTTCCAAGGTTCTAAGGGAATACGGATTCAAGGTGGTCGCTCTCGGCGCTCAGACACCTGCTGATGAGTTCATCAAGGTAGCACAGGAAACCGACGCTGACGCTATGATCATAAGTTCTCTTTACGGAATGGCTGAAATGGATCTGCAGGGATTCAGGGACAAATGTAATGAGGCCGGAATAGGCGATATCCTTTTATATATAGGTGGAATCTTAGGGGTTGGCGCGCGTGATTTCAAGGAAGATGAGGCTACATTCAAAAAACTTGGTTTTGACAGGGTATATCCGCCTGAATCGGATATTAAAAAATCCATTAAAGACCTATGCGAAGATCTGAAGGCCAAGGGGAAGATCTGATACATCATTGATCTTATGCCATGATTCAGTTGAGCTGAATACGTCTATACCCGTATGTAAACGCTCCTAGCACCACGACAATCCCGACTATCAAAAATGTGTGTGGGGCGCCGATCCTGCTGGACACGGTGAATCTGGACCCCTCCGCCGGCAGGCTCAC
>CAYUYB010000123.1:0-7695 GCA_964449025.1 uncultured Desulfobacteraceae bacterium | reverse complement strand
ACCAACAAATACACCGCCGAAAGATACTATAATAAATTCAAATCATGAAACGAAGTTCAATACTCCCCGAAAAGGAGTGAGTATTCGAGGTCTTTTTTTTATTCGCCTTCGCCGATAACTGGTCCACGGATCTTAAGTGAAGCGCGATAAGGAATTAATCAAAAAATATGCTTGTAAACAAGGCAATGGACATCGAACCCGGAAGGATCACCGCTCAATATATCGAACATTTCGGCCAAAAAGTAATCTACTTGGTCCTTTTGCTTATCCTGACCTTTATAGTGGCCCTTTATGCCATGACCCATGGTTCCTATGAGATTGGCATGGTGGACGTGCTTCGAGCCCTAACGGGAAACGCGGAACACGCTACCATGATCGTTATTACAAAGATAAGGATGCCCAGGGTGATTTCAGCTATAATCGCAGGATGGGGGTTGTCCATATCAGGTCTGTGCATCCAGTCTCTGCTGAAAAACCCCCTTGGTTCACCTTCAACATTGGGTATTAGCCAGGGCGCTGCCTTTGGAGCGGCATCGGCTATAGTACTCTTCGGTACGCAGGTCTTGTCCCTAACGGCATTTGCCTTTGGGGGTGCCATTATATCTATATTGATTATACTGGCTCTGGCTGGAGTCAAACGTCTTTCCGCGGAGGCGATAATACTAGCGGGCGTGGCATTGGCAGCGCTTTTCACATCAGCAACCGTATTGATCCAATATTTTGCCACGGACATAGAACTGGCCATGGTGGTCTTTTGGACATTTGGCGATGTGGCACGTTCGAACTGGATCCAGGTCGGCATGATGACAGGGGCGACATTATTGGCGATGATCTATCTGGTAGCACTTAGGTGGGATTTCAACGCGCTGGCCTCGGGAGAAGAAACAGCCATGGGGCTTGGAGTTAACGTGCAGGGGATAAGGTTTTCGGGGATGCTTGTGGTATCCCTGGTGTCCGCCTTGGTGACCGCTTTTTTGGGAGTTATAGCCTTTGTGGGGCTGATTTCACCCCATATAGCCAGGCGTATGGTGGGGGACGATCATCGCATGCTTATCCCTTTTTCCGCGGCGCTGGGTGCCTTATTGCTTTTGACTGCGGACACCTTGGGCCGCCTGGCCATGGGATCAGGCTCGCTGCCTGTTGGTGTGGTCACATCGTTCCTGGGAGCTCCCATGTTTATTTATTTGCTGATCAGGGGATATTGATGAAACTAACCGTAGACGGTATATCCTTTTCTTATAACAGTCACCGTGTTTTGGAGCATATAGCCTTTACCCTTGAACCCGGGCAGGTCATGTGCGTGTTGGGAGTCAACGGGGCGGGCAAGTCCACTTTGCTCAAATGTATGAATCGCATTTTGAGGCCTCAGGAGGGCAAAATTTTTATCGGCGACGAACTCCTGGCATCAATGACCCGGAACGACGTGGCCCGGAAGATCGGTTATGTGCCGCAGCGGCACCCGGATACAAGCCTGACTGTGTTTGAGAGTGTCCTTCTGGGGCGTAAGCCTCATCTCCAATGGACGGTGAGCGGGCGCGATTACCATGTTGTGGAGGAGATTATCCACGGTATCGGTCTGGATAACCTGGCCATGAGACCGGTGAGCAAGCTGAGCGGCGGAGAGATCCAGAAGGTAGTAATAGCGCGGGCCCTTGCGCAGTCTCCGGAAATACTGCTACTGGACGAGCCGACCAGCAACCTGGATCTTAAGAACCAGATAGAGGTTATGCGGCTGATACGTGATATTGTCCGAAACAAGGGCCTGTCCGCGGTGGTTGCCATACATGATCTGAACATCGCTGTCCGGTTCGGCGATATACTCCTATTTCTAAAAGATCACCGGATTCACTCCCTGACGGATAAGGATAAAATAACAGAAAAGACCATTCGTGAGGTCTATGGCGTGGATGTAATCTTACAGGAGGCCGGGGGACATAGGGTGGTGGTGCCTGTTTGAAGATATATGATCCGGTCATTAAGAGGACAGATATTAGGGTTCAAGGATTGGAGCGCATAGAGTAAAGAAGAAAGAGTATAGAGGAAAGAGTACAGAGCAAAGACCAAAGAGGATTAGAAGGTAAGAAAGTGAGAAGACGAAATAGTTAAATAGTCATATGGTTGATTTGTTAAATAGGTTCATATCCATTTATCCATTTAACCAATAACCAATAACAGTAACTGATAACTAACAGCTAATAGCTGACAACCAATAAAGGGATATACATGAAAGGCATTTATTACAGGGCGGGATTGATAATCGCACTGCTATTATTGGCAATACAGGCATGGGGGAACACGTTGACGGTTACCGATATGGTGGGCCGTCAGGTTCAGACTCCCTTAGACCCTTCTGAAATTGTATGTATAGGACCCGGGACCTTGAGGCTTATTGTCTATCTGCAGGCCGAAGACAAGGTCGCGGGGGTGGAAGACATGGAAAAGACGGACCCTGAAGGCAGACCTTACTGGTTAGCCCACCCCGAGTTGCATGGACTGCCTCGTTGCGGTCCGGGAGGGCCGGCAGGGATAGGCAAGAAACCCGACCTGGAGGCCATTATGGATATATATCCGGATGTGGTCTTTATCACCTATATGGATGCAGCCATGGCGGAGGAGGTACAGGCGATCCTGGGTATACCGGTGGTAGTCTTGAGCTACGGCTCCTTGGGCAATTTCGATGAAAAGGTCTATGATTCTCTCAGGGTTGCCGGAAAGATCCTGAACCGGGAAAGACGCGCCGATGAGATCATAGACTACATTGAAGACGTGAGAAGAGACCTTGACCGGCGAACCGTTGGGGTGGCGGAAAACAGGAAACAGGGGGTATTTGTGGGGGGATTAGGTTATAGAGGTTCATACGGAATGGAGAGCACCGAGAAGGACTATATCCCCCTGGACTGGGTCAACGCGAATAATCTGGCCAAACAGGTTGAACGAATAGGTTCCCATGTGTTTGTGGACAAGGAGACGCTGCTTCTCCTTGACCCGGACATTATCTTTATAGACAGTGGGGGTTCAGCGCTGGTTGAAGAGGATTACAGGAAAAAGAGGGCCTTCTATGATACCCTGAAGGCGTTCAAGGACCGGCAGGCCTTTATGCTCCTGCCCTTCAACTACTATACCACAAACATAGAAACAGCCCTTGCCGATGCCTACGCGATAGCAAAGATACTTTACCCGGATAATTTCAAGGATATAGATCCGGAAGAGAAGGCGGACCAGATATATAACTTTATGGTTGGAAGACCGGTTTACCATGAGATGAAAGAGGATTTTGGCCCGCTCGGCGCGGTAGCGCCGTTTTTGGATTAATGGCGGACCATTCAAAGGGGCAAATAGCTCAAGGCGCAGGCTGTTAAAAGGCAGGAGCCCTTCGACTTTGCTCAGGGTTATGAGCGTATCGAACGGCTTGTAGAACGGTTCGTGGGAGCGAGTGCAAAGCGCAAAAAGCCGTCATACCGGGCTTGCCCGCCCTGGTGCGACTTGTGGGTAAAGGAAAAGTGTATTTTATTATATATACGCAACATTAAAACGAATGTTCTTTAGTTACGGTCTGGGCCAGGGATCCGGTATCCAGAGGTTTTTGTCATGGTAGTGTTTTTCTGGGTTCCGGCCTCCGCCGGAATGACGGTGTGGGAGACAGGAGGAAACATAAGACAGGGTTCAAGGGGGTCAAGTGAACACCCGTGACCTTGGTTTTAAGATCTTATCATAATTGATTTCCAGGAGATGTTAAATGAATGAGAGGATAGCAGTGGCTAATAAGGTTGCCTATGGGATCATGGCGTGTATGGTTTTTGTTTTTATAGCCTGCACAGCATGTTACGGCCTGGAATCGGGTCCCTCAGACCCGGCTACAGCATACGCTAGATGGGAAAAAATAGGCAGGCTGGCGGCCGATGAATCCCTGACCTTGATGAAAAAGGCAGGCGTTTCTCCTGAGAAGGGGGATATCATAGTATTGACGAATGCCGGTTACGCGGAGGTTAACGGGGCCTCCACCCAGGGGGCCCTGGATGGGCTGGCAGGTATAACCGGGGCTTCCCGAGGCAGGCATACCCTGGTGGAGATTCACTCCGCACCGTGGGAAAGGCTCTGGTTTGCACTGTTTGATAAGGCGTCAGGCCTTTGCTCCTATCTTGAGGTTAATCCCTCGGTAACTGAATATTCACCCACGGAGGTCTTTGATGTCCGGGTACTGGAGAAGATCAGCTTTGAACATCTCCGCAACCATGCAGATGAATACTCGGCCAAGTTCCAAGGGAAGATGTTTGGGGGGAATGAATTCCGGGTCATTTGCATTGTAAACGCCATTGCGGAGGGCGCACCGCCTTATGTTGTACGTGCATTCGAGTTCCATGACCACTGTTGCCCAGGGGTGATATCAGGGATTATCATGGCAGAGTATCTGAAAAGGCATTTTTCGCCTGGACCTGAAGACGAGTACTTTGTGCAGGCAATTGACCCCTGGTGCAAGGAAGACGCGTTAATGGTGCTTTTAAATGCGACACCGGGGAAAGGGGCGTACGCGGTGAATTATCCTTCGGATTCGGACCTGGAGGGCCTTATCCCGGAGGCGAGAGACGCTTCGACCATCTTTTATATGAAGTCGAAGACCGCCGGGAGATGGAAGGGGGTTGTCCTCGCGTTTGAATGGGCCGATACTACAGGGTGTACTGAGACCGGGAACCAACTAATCGATAAGACATGCATCGGTCTATGGTATCTGAAACAATCAGGTAATCCTGAGAGGTTTGTTAAGGTCATCAAGAGTTTCGAGCTTCCGGAAGACGCGGAGCCTGAAGACCATGCCCGGCCGGGTATCGATCCCATGAAAGAGCTTGGATTGAGACTTCCCCTGTACTGACTGGTCCTGCGGAAGGAAGCGTACCGGGGTTTATAAACGAATATATATTGCAGAAGCAATCTCCTTTTTTGGGCGGGGCCGCGCAAAGACCTTAAAAAGACAGCCCGATAAAATTAAATCTATTTGAATTATTAATTGAAAGGCCACGAAGACCTTTCCGGGTAGTCCCCGAGGGCTTCGTGGCCTTTTTTAATAGAAAAGAAGAAAGGAGAAATAAAATGAAAAATCTGAACAGGATAGTCCTTGTAAATTCTTTAGTTACAATATTGATTATGGCCTCGGTTGTCTCTTCGGCGTGGGAGAAGGGAACGGAAACCGAACAACACGCAGAGGCGGGAGAAGACCATGCAGTGGAACTGGAAGAGGTTGTAGTGGCAGCCTCCAGATATGAGACAGCGATAGAAGACATACCGGCCAGTGTAACCCTTATTACAAGAGAACAGATAGAGGGGGCCAGCGGCATGCAACTGGATGATATCCTGAGAAAATATGCTGGGATCGATATAACCGCTTCATCCTTTCTGACTCATAGCGCTGACGTGGTGTTGCGGGGGATGGGAGAGATGCCGGGCAGGACCCTTATACTCTGCGATGGGGTCCCTATCAATAAGGCTGATACAGGCTCGGCCAACTGGGACCTTTTCCGACCAAAGGATGTGGAGAGGATTGAGATTGTCAGGGGCCCGGCCTCGGTTCTTTACGGCTCAAACGCCATGGGCGGGGTAATTAACATCATCTCGCGGAAGCCAGATTCCGGGAAACCAATCGCCTTTGAAGCAAGAGGGATGTATGGCCCCTTTAATACCCTGGACACGGGCGGAACCGTCAGCGGCCAGGTGGATGGATTCGAATACCATATCTCCTTTGATCATCTTGATAGCGATGGGTTCAATCCGGTTCCCGAAGAAGATCGCACGGAATACGACACAGAGAGATACCTTCAGGAGGACCATCTAAAGACCAGATTTGCCTACGAATTCCCTAATGGGGCAAGTATTGGCCTTGGCTATCTCTTTTTCGATGACAAGAGGGGAGAAGGAGAGAAGATTCGCCACGATGACGGGGTTTACAGAAAATGGAAGACCAACAGCCTGAACCTGGATTATGACTGGAGGACAGGTACCATGGATTGGACCCTGAAAATAGGCTACAACAAAGAGGATTATTTCTGGAACCGGGAACAGATAAAGAGCGGGAGCTACACCTTATATGAAGTCTATGTGGACAGGGTGGATAGCAGTGCGAGTGTACAGACCACTTTCCCGATCCGGAACTCCCATCTACTGACCACGGGTGTAGATTTCAGGTATGGCAGTGTTGACGGAAATGATATAGACATCATACGCAATAACAGTCTCAGCGACACCGTAGTTCATAATGAGGGAAAACAGCGCTCCTATTCGTTCTTTCTCAATGACCAAATAAAGAGAGGAGAAAAGATGGTAGTAGATGCGGGCGCACGCTATGATTATGTCAAAGGTTATGACGGCAGATTCTCGGATTCTTCGGGATTCCTCAGCAATGAGGTTCATCCGGACAAAAACTGGAGTCACTTCAGCCCAAAGGTTGCGGTACTCTACAGGATTACAGATAAAACCGCCCTGCGGGCCTCAATAGGAACCGCGTTCCGGGCTCCGATCCTTGATGATCTGTACAGGAGCGGCATCCTCAGGGGAAAGATATATGCTGCAAACCCTGACCTGGGTCCCGAGAAGCTGACTTCTTACGAGACCGGTATTAATCATACATTTTCCAGTGAAGTCTCTTTCGGTGTGTCCGGATATTTGTCCCAGGGTACGGACTTCTTTTATCCTGTTGAGATTGGTATTGATCCCTCCACAGGACGGGACCTGTATATGCGGAAAAATGTCGGGAAGGTGCATATATACGGCGGGGAGTTTGAGGCAGGCTGGGAAATGAACGATATGTTCACGTTTTTCGGCAACTATACATTTAATATCTCCAAGATCGAGGAATTCGGTGAGCAGCCGGAGCTGGAAGGCAAATATTTGGAGGATTCCCCTCGCCACAAGGCAAACCTAGGACTGACCTTCAGTCATCCTGATATGTTTCGGGCCGACATTGTCGGACGTTACGTGGGAGACAGATATGGAGACACGGGAAATACCACAGAAGGACAGCTGGAGGATTACGTTGTTTTAGATCTCAAAATATTAAAGGAGGTTACCCAGTATTGCGAGGTGTATGTGGATATTGTGAATCTGTTCGATGAGGTGATAATGTATTCCTCGGATTTTGAAGGCCCGGGTATCGAGATCAGGGGAGGATTGTCCCTGAGATTCTAATAATTCGATGGAAGATCCAATATGCATACTCCCCGGTGCGAGTCGGGAAGGGGGATGCCTCTATCTAAAACATGAAACCTAGCTCTATCGCCAGATTGATCCTATTATCCCTGGTGTTCCCTTGTTCATCCGCAAACGCCCCGTCAGCCTTGACATAGGCCGATTCCGCCCTGATGTACGTGTTTTCATCAAAATGCCAGGTCGGGCTGAGCGTTGCCGTGTATATGTGTTTTGCGTTCGGACTATCGGTATAAACCTGACTTTTATTTTGGTTGACGTATTCAAGACGCAGTGGGATCGAAAGGCTATCAAAGTCAGGACAGATATAAAGAGAGCCGCCGATAGATGATGTGCTTCCAAATAAGCCCTTCATCGAGCTGTCCCAGCTCCAGTAGTCGATATTGAATGCGAGATCAACATCTCCAATGGTTCGCTCGATAACCGCGCCGGAAAGATGTCTCTGTCCCTTTATATTATAGTGATACAGGGTAAAGGTGTTCTCCAAAATGGAGCCGCTTAATC
>CAYUYB010000122.1:0-7715 GCA_964449025.1 uncultured Desulfobacteraceae bacterium | reverse complement strand
CGCCGAACATAGCGGCTGTGACGACGCCGAAACCTGCGATATAGATCCATTTGTATCTCCTCGTCCGCGCTAGCAGGAATCCGGTAGGAACCCCAATAAAGGCCATGAGCAAACTGTAGGGTGTGAAGATCCATCCGCTTAGCGTTGCGCTAATATCCTGAACACCCTGAAGGAACATGGGGAAATACATCATCATTCCCATCTGTCCGAAGAAAGAAAGAAAAGAAGCTACTGCAACGGTGTTAAAGCAACGATTGCGGAGCACAACGGGATCAAGAACGGGCTCCTCCACAGCATACTCCACCCGGAAAAAAAGTATCCAGGAGATCAGAGCAATCCCAAGCAGGCTGACTATCGGTACCGACGTCCATGGATAGGTTACCCCCCCAAGGGAAATACCGATGATCAAGGTCGAAGAAGCAACAATTACCAGCAAACATCCCTTGACATCAATCTTGGGCTTTATGCCTCGATGAAAAAGGGGCGGTATTCCAAGAGGAACCAGTATAAAACATAAGATATGGAGAGGCACGGTCGACCAGAAGAAGTAGCGCCAGCCCCAGGTGTCAGCGAACCATCCCCCCAGCGCGGGCCCAAACAGCGCGGCAATCCCCATCGGTATCTGCAGCATCCCAACCCACTTACTGCGTTCGACCGGCTCAAACATATCTCCTACAACCGAGAAAACAAGCGGCATGATAGCCCCACCTCCTAAAGCCCCAATGGCAGAGGCAATGATGAAGAAGACAAAAGTATTGCTGAGCGCACTTAGGATGGATCCCGCCAGTGCAAAGATAATGGAAATCTGCAACATGATTCTGCGGCCATACATATCTGAGAGCTTGCCGAAGATGAGCGTTATAAAGGCCCCAATAAGCCCCACTATCGAGACAGACCAGGAATATAGAGCCATTCCGTGCAAATCGGCCGCTATTTTGGGGCGTGCGATATTAATCGCTTGAAGGAAATAGGCCATGGTTCCGTAAATCAAGAAGATGGCCGTTAATCCCAGAACGATATGTTTCCTGTCATAGTCATATTGATTCAGCAGGTCTCGGGACATTCTGATTTCTCCTCTCATGTGAGAATGTTAAACACAAGAAGCGTCTTACAGGCCCTTTCTAGAATTCCAACATAGCGATATTCTGGCCTATCCCTATTCTTTTTAGCGGGTAAAACGCGTTTTACAATGATTCATCCGGTTGTTTCGAAAATTTGCATGTCCGGCAGCAATATTCAAGGTTTCGAGCCTCACAGAAGGGTTAGATGTGGCGGTCGCTATTGATGACTGTATCAGCTATCCCTTCTACTCGTTTCTTAAGTCCTTTCTTAACATTCATTTCATTTTTTATTCTTTCCACGACACTGCTGACAGGCCTATATTTTTCTATCCCAAATTGTTTTCCCACCTGATTTAGCTACCATTTTTTAAATGCCTCAAATAAACCGCGACATTTCTTGGTTCATTGGAGCAACCTCTCCTGGTGAGGCACGACTCCGCCTCTTGTATATTATACGCACCACATACTTCATCTTTTATCTTATCAGCGCCAGGGGCCAAACTTCTGGATTCAGGGTTCTCATCAAAATCGTTTCGATAAAACCCTTACTCCCAAGAACAGAAGGTTGATTACTCCCGCCTAATATCCTCTTAATCTCTTTGGGTGTCTCTTTACGAACAAACTGCTTGTAAAGTCTCATGATCCCAGATCGTTATGTTGAAAACAGCTTTAAGATGTAATCTTTATATACCCATTTCCATTTCTTAGCATCCGAAAGATATATTTTATGAGTGTTCCAGTTATATCTTTTAAGATTATCGACCAATCGTGAATCCAGCGGGTTCCTATGGACACACCTGACGAGTTCAAGTGCACAGTTGTCGGATTCAAACAATATTGATTTGTATCGTCCCCTAAAAAGCTGACCATCACAACCGCGTCTTCTATTATAACGCTATGTATATATACCTTCCAAATGTCTCATGGATCTGGAAAGATTCGCGTCCGGGGTTTGAACAAGCAAGTGATAATGATTGGGCATAAGGCAATAGGCGGCGACATTGACATTAAAAACATCGTGAAGCCGTTTGAGAAGATCTACGAATGACCAACGGTCTTCCTCTGATATAAAAACATCTTCACCACGCCTGCCACGGTTCATTACGTGATACCATGCATCCGGATACTAGACTCTTAACGGTCTGGACATAAAAATATGTTTATCAAACAACATATCAAGGGTCAACGGCAGACTTGACCCCCTCTTTTAGCCTTGACATACTAAGGTTGATCTAAATATCATGTTATCTTAGAAAAAACAATATGTTATCATCTCGTACAATCTCAGCTCAAACGGAGGTCTTATGGAAACTAAAACAACGCGCAGGACATTTTTGCAGGCAGGATTAATGCTCCCCGCCGGGCTTTTCATCCCTTCACTCAGCTTTGGTGCCGATGTGCAACAGCCAACATTTGCGCCGCCCTCAGGCTATAAAGACTCTGGTAAATATGGAAAATACGTGATTAAAGAACCATACGCAAAGTACCATCAGTTGGAAAATGTTACGGTGGATTCTAAACAGCTCATGGCTGATTGCATTATCACTCACCAGGTATTTTACAAACCGGAAGTTATCGTCAAAACACCACATTCACATGATTTTGTGGAGATAATCGGTCTCATAGGAACAAATCCGATGAATTGCCGGGAATTTGAGGCAGAACTTTTATGGTGCCTGGGTGAGGAGCAGGAAAAACACATAATAGACGTCCCCACAATAGTTTCTATGGCCAAGGGTCTATTGCACGGCCCGATCGAGATAACAAAAATCGATAAGCCGATTATCTTTCTCCAGATCATGCTTACGGACCGGTATTCCATACAACAACCCATGCCAAACATGAAGGCTCCTGTATGACACTTGGGCTTCGGAGGAAACAAGTGAAGCTATCGAAGAAGATCTTTCATGACAAGACTAAGTGAAGGGGGCAAGTCTCCGTTCGCCTCTTATTAATTTTCATCAACGGTCCAACGGAAATTTGACCCCCTTTAGATTATTTTTGGCAACGTTATTGCCGCATTAATGAAATCACGTTTATTCCGCCTTTAACCGTCGACAACACAACCCTTACCCGCACGTATGCGACAGTCTGGGACTCGATCACGCGAGATCAGCGCCACTTGTCGACGGAGACACTGCTTACATAAGAGAAATCCGATGCTTTCCACACCGGACTCGTTTCTCCGCCTACTACAACGATATTAATCTGTTCAGGATCATTATAAGGAGCTATCAGTTCATCATCCGGGACCTTTTTCCATGAAGCATAAGGTTCTTGCCCCTGGTTAGCAAGATGACCCATCAACATGTCAATATAGTCGGTTTCCCAAAACCGTCCGGAGGTCATCTTGACGTTTTGTGACAACCAACGGCTATAATCTGCCTTGGTGCTGAACCCCTCCTGTTCTTTTAAAATCCTGGCCACCAGTGGGTCCACTATCAAAGTTGCTGCGGAAAAAAGTGCGGGAAATGCCTTCAGCTGAATCCCCATTTCCTCACCATGCGATCTATGGGCGGCTGCCCCCATACTGCTCAGGACACTCCATCCCCTGAAAAAACTTACAACGCTCTCATCGGCTTTGAAGCCCTTTTGTACATGAAAAGGTGTCCAAACACTCCTTTCCTCATTCTCGGCGACGCACATGTTGCTATAGCTAATTTGGTTTCCCTGAGAACTCCACATCGTACCCTTACTGACATTTTGCCAATTAATGGCCATCAGTGTCCAAGCCCTTCCGATCACGGAATTGGCAAGATCCAGGGGACTGAATGCACCCCTGCCTGAGTTCATGCCGATTTCCTTGCGAATGGGTCCGTTCACGAGAACCATGCTGGCAAATGGGGTTGTAGAGTTCATAATGGCGGTTTGATTGCTTGATGCAATCGCCAACAAAACCGGGAAATGTTCCGGCCCGGCCCCGGCCATGACTGCAATGACGGCGACATCGGTGACAGTGGCTGATCGGTTGACCATCTCATCCGGCGAATGGCTCGTACCCGTGAGCATTCTCTTTACCCGTTCTTCCGTAGGAAGAACGACCGGTAAACCATCAGTCCATCCTCTTTCATAAAAGATACGCTGGTAATTATCCTCGCTATTCGGTTCCAGAAATTTCTGTTTCTCTTGTTCGTCCGGCCTTTGTATTCTTCGACGTTGCGAAGCCCTTGGCGTCAATTCTTCTTTACTGACTGGTTTTGTTAAAGCCTCAATAATCCCATCTATAACGGGCTTACCAGTAGAAGGGTCATTGCCGTCAATATATTCACGTAGCCCCGACGGGGGCATTGCGATAACCGGATGTGGCACAAAAATAAAACGCAACGGGTCCGTACCCTCCGCGACTTCCTCAAATGCGATACTTGATACAATAGCTGCCGGTTTCCCATAAGTACCCTCCGCTTTTCTGCCAAATGCAGCACCTGCTGCAACACATCCAGGTCACCCGGCGACTCCCATAATAACGGCATCCCCTTTTGCCTTAATTTCCTCCCAAAGCGCGTTATCCGCAGGATCATCCATGAATACATGGCCTGGCTTCCGCTTTCGCACCGTTTTGACCAAGGGCATCCGTTCTTCAAACCACTTTTGCAGCTCCACCATGAATCTGTGGCCCCCTCCGAAGCCGTTTTCGATCAGATACACTGTTTTATTCTCTAGAGTGTCCAGACGTTTGGCCATCGAAAATTGCATCGGCGACGGGAACATGCCAAACATCCCCCTTTGTTGGAGTTCAGGACTCATTACTGTTGTAAGGTTTTCACTTTTGGCTGCTGCTATCGCGTCCCTTTGCCATGGAAAGGCAAATAGAGAAAAAGATAAGAGGATCGTAAGACCTAAGTATTTTTTCATGGAACTACCCTCCAAATTAGATAATTAACGCACTAGCATGTCGTGCTCACGCTTGCGCATGCCGCACAGCCGCCTTAGAAAGGTTGCGGAAAAGCTGATGAGACATAATAATAAACCACATTTTTATAAAAATTCTAGGCAGATCAGCCTCGTGTGTCAAGTATATAGTCAAGCTATTATGTGGTGGCAATGCCTCCCTTTTCTTTCCCCTCTTCTCATGTCCGTGTTTAATAGGCATTTAATAATCCGCCTAGTACCTAATTTTCTTTTGACTGTACCAGAGCATATTGCGTAATATTTGCGTAATATTAACCATTGTGTTATTATTATATTTCGTTCGTGATATTAAAAAATGTTTGCATGGTCTAGAATTAATCAAATCATCTGATATCTGGCAACTCTGCTAGAAAACAGTCGACTTAAAAAGGAGGTTTTATAGATGAAAAAGGTAAATATATTTTTCTTGGCAATCATTCTTGTCCTAAGCCTTATTGCTTTACCTTTCTCCGCTACATCAGCTGAAATGACAGATGGTAAATCGCTTGAAAAGGTCGCACGGAGCATAGCAGTTAAAAAATGTGATACGATTCTTGAAGATGAATTTAGCAAATTCATTAACTATGTAAAATACATGGAGTCTGGAAGTAGTTGCTGCTATGATTGTAAAAAGGGCATTGTATTGGAGGGTCAGAGAGGAAACTGCCGCGTGAGGATAAATAAAGCTGGCCCAGATTCTTATGTAATCAAATGATCACCAAAATAAACAACGGGACTTGAATATCCGTGTTAGATGATATTTGAATGTCCGTTTCGTCTAAGGCTGATCTAAGAGGGAAACATCGCCGTTTCCGGATAAGGCGCCTTATTTTAGCCTTGACACTCAATGCTAACTCCATATAAATATTATTTAAAAAAAGTAAGGGTTTATCATTTCATAATCCACTTTTGTTAGGAGAAATCGCCATGTTGAGAGAAGCATGTGTTCTATTCTCATTATTGCTTTTGGTAATGGCGTTCGGTTGCGATAGTAAAGAACAGGGCCAAGCGGACGGCGAAACCACCACCGATGATCCTACCACCGGCAGGAAATACGCCAAGTATATCTTTCAGGATGTCAAGATGGATATCCCCCCGGAAACCCTGGCCAAAATCAGGCAGGAACAGGAAGAACAGCAATCGATGGTGGATGCGAATCACCTATTGAATCTGAATACTACCAGAAGCGAAGGAGCTCCTTATCTAGACTTCGTCTGGCTCTGGGAAGGTTCTGCCAAGGGTTACGCCGAAACCGAGCATACCCATGACTTTGACGAATTCATAGGGTTTATAGGGGCCGCGGGCCAGGATGACCCTTACGATCTCGATTCGGAGATTGAAGTATGGCTGGGCGGAGAAAAATACATGATTACTAGGAGCTGTCTTATCTACGTGCCAAAAGGCTTGCCGCATTGTCCAATAAGGTTCACGCGCATAGGCAAACCGGTTCTTTTCTTTACCGGGGGGATGGGGACATCGTACTCACGGACCCCCACCGAATTCACCGATGAGCACAGCGCCGAACGGAATTATGAGAAATTGATTTCTTACGGGGTCAATCCGGAAAAGGTTTCTCCGGAAGCACTTAAGAGATGGGATGATGCGGCCAAGAAGAGGCAATCAACGGTTGAAGGAATACGTTTTCTGGATCTGGATAGCGTGGAAGGGGCGCCTTATATCGATTTCGTCTACCTCTGGAAAGGAAGCGAACAAGGGCCGAATCATCCGGAACACAGCCACGATTGGGGAGAAGTCTTCGGATTTATCGGTACCAATCGCGATGACGTGTATGACCTGGGTGGAGAGATCGAGTTTTGGCTGGGCGGCGAAAAGTATCTTATCACCAAAAGCAGCCTGGTCTGGGTGCCGCCGGGACTCAAACATTGCCCGATACAATTCAACCGGATAGACCATCCGTTTATTCTGTTCACCTTTGGCCTTACTCGCAAGTACTCGCTGCAACAATAAATCGGTTAGCGTTAGTAGCCATATAAGCTATGGCTTCTATCGGCGTCAGGCTGAGAGTGCCAGGCTTGGCCCATCAGCTACCACATAAAGAGTAGCTTATTTAGTCACCCTAAATGTTCGTGCTCATGTGGCTAATGGCTACGTAAAGAATTATAAAGATTAGAGCGTATTATAAGGGCCTCAATGGCCAATGGGGCTCTCTCTTGGAGAAGGCCCCCGCTCACCGCGTGCTATTTTGCAGGGGCATTGCATTTCTAGACAAAGGAGGGACAATCATGAAACGGATGCGAAATGGATTTGAGGTTGCAGTGTGTTTCGCAGCCATATTCTTTTGGAACGGATCTGTAGCCTTTTCTCAAGAACCAATAGAAGACACGGATGGCTCAAAATATGGGAAATATGTGTTGACTACAGAGCTCTATCAAGAGATTGAACACTATACCGGAACCTCTCTGGTCGCCCGTGACGGCAAACTCCAGGGCGATGTCAGTATGTGCTGCCACTGCCTGGCAAAACCCATAAGCTTCGATATGACTCATTCCCATGGTTTCGAGGAAACCCTTTGTTTTATCGGGGGCAATCCTCTGGATATAACCGATTTTGAGGCAGTGATTGAATGCACGATTGATGGAGAGAAACACGTTCTTACAAAACCTGGTTGTGTCACTATACCGGCAGGTCTTCCGCATTGCCCTATCACCATCAAAAACGTAAGTCCCGAAAGACCCATTGTGTTTTTGGAAATCTCGCTCTCCAGTTCCTATGGTATACCGAAAAAGATAGAGCCATAGCGGAGCG